>CAYGVV010000092.1:0-7153 GCA_964353395.1 uncultured Candidatus Bathyarchaeia archaeon
CTATCAAGCCGAAAACGTTCCGCTCAGCAGGATCTGAGTCCATGCCCAAGAGGAAATCTGGAGCGGAAAGATGGAAGAAGTTCAGGGCATGCGACTGAATCATCTGCCCCATGTGCATGAGGCGCCGAAGCAGCACGGCGGTTGGCGGAACGTTTACTGCCACTATCTCGTCGCATGCCTTTGCCGAAGCAAGCAGGTGACTGACTGGGCAGATGCCGCAGGCTCTTGAAGTTATATCTGGCATCTCGTAGAAGGGGCGCCCTTCCGTGAACTTCTCGAAGCCCCTGAAGTCGGTGACTTGGAACCTGGCTTCCCCAACGGATGAGTCTTCATTCAGGAAGATGGTTACTTTAGCGTGCCCCTCTATACGCGTAATTGGGTTGATAACGATTTCAGGTTTCATCTTTGTGACCTCTACTTAACCGTACTTGGATTTGCCCTCCATGTTAGGCGTTCGCCCAGCCAACAGCTCCGTGATAACGTAGTTTATGAGCCCTGCAGACGGCGGACACCCAGGAACATAGTAATCCACTTTAACTATTTCGTGCAGCGGATGCGCCTTCGGCAACAGTTCTGGAACGTCCGTTGGAACCTGCGGATTCACGTCAGCCGTCTCCACAAATGCCCTCTTGAGAACAGCATCCGCGCTGTCGCTCCAAGCGTTTCTTAAGCCTGTAACGTTGCCCGTGACGGCGCAGTCCCCCAGCGAAATCAGAATCTTCGTTCGTGCTCTAGCTTGCTTAAGCAGTTCTTGCTGATCTTCGTTCGCCACGGCACCCTCAACAAGGGTCACATCAACGTTCTCCGGAAAAACCTTCACGTCCGCGATTGGACTGTAAACAAGCTTGATTTTCTGGGCTAAGTCTATAAGCGCTTCATCTTGGTCAAGGAATGACATGTGGCAGCCTGAGCAGCCGCTGAGCCAAATTGTTGCAACATTTGTCTTCTTTTTGGCTGTAATTAACGTTTCCTCCTTGACAAAACGAATTTAGCTATTTCGTAGTCCTCGGTTTCCGAGCGTGGCTCACCTTCAACGTAAAGGGCGCCCACTGGACAAACCTTGGCGCATTTCCTGCAGGACGTGCAAGAGACAGAGCCCGCCCACTGGTCGTCAAAATCTATGATGACCTGCGCGTCTTTCCCTCTCATCTTCAAGTCCAGCGTGTGAACGCCCTCGATCTCGTCGCATACTCTTATGCAGCGCGTGCAGAGTATGCACCTGTTTCGATCAATCACCAAGAAATCATGAGTAGAATCCACCTCTTGGCGGGTCCACTCTCGCTCGAACATAACATGGTCAACGCCCAATTCATTGGCTAACTTTTGCAGTTCACAGCTGTTGTTAGCTATGCAAACTGAGCATATGTGAGTGCGTTCAGAGAGGATAAGTTGAACAGCCATTTTGCGGTATTCCCTGAGCTTGTCGGTTTGAGTGACAACCTCCATGCCGGTGCCGACAGGAGTTACGCACGCCGCAAAAAGCTTGGGTGAACCCTGAATCTCCACCATGCACAGGCGGCATCCGCCGAAACCGGTTAAACCATCCAAGGCGCAGAGGGTGGGAATATTTATTCCATTGTCCTTAGCTGCTTGCAGGATTGTTGTGCCTTCTGGAACGGTGACTTCAACACCGTCAATCTTCAGTTTCACTGTTCCTATGCTCAAGGTTTACCCATCTCCGTAGGTAAGGTTCTGAAACATTTACCCGCGCGGCATTTTTTGTCCACGATATGTTCGATGTATTCGTCTCTGAAGTAGCGCAGAGTTGTCAAGACAGGGTTCGGCGCTGTCTGACCAAGACCACAGAGGCTAGTGTCTTTGATGTAGTTGCTGGACTTGTCTAGCGTAGCTATGTCCTCCATTTTACCTTCGCCCCGAATAATTCCGTCAAATATCTCTTTTACTTTAGGAAGACCCGCCCTGCAAGGGACACATTTGCCGCAAGATTCATCTACACAGAATTCCGTGAAAAACTTCGCAGTATCCACCATGCACGACTGGTCATCAATTACAACGATTCCGCCTGAACCCATTATAGCTCCAGCTTTTGTTAAAGAGTCATAGTCAATCGGCAAGTCCAAGAGAGTTTCTGGGAGGCACCCGCCTGAGGGACCCCCAACCAAGACGGCTTTGAACGCTCGGTTGTTAGGAATTCCGCCGCCTACGTCGAATACTACTTCCCTCAGCGTTATGCCCATGGGAACTTCAATAAGTCCAGGATTGTTTGTATGGCCTGTCAGAGAGAAGCACTTGGTCCCTGAGCACTTTGGCGTGCCAATCTTGGAGAACCACGCGCCGCCGTTCTGCACTATCACGGGAATGTTCGCAAGCGTTTCGACGTTTTGAATTAGCGTGGGTTTTCCCCATAGACCTGAATTAGCTGGATACGGTGGACGCGGACGGGGCATGGCTCGGCGGCCCTCAACCGATGCGAGTATAGCTGTCTCTTCGCCTGCAACGAACGCCCCTGCCCCTAACCTCAATTCAACATCAAACTTGAAAGGCATTTCGAGAACGCTTTCTCCCAGAAGTGACATTGCTCTTGCCTGAGCGATGGCTTTTTGAAGAGTCTGAATGGCTAAAGGATACTCAGCTCTGATGTAAATATAGCCTTTTTCCGCCCCTACGGCATAAGCAGCTATAATCATGCCTTCAAGTATCGCATGCGGATCGGCTTCAGCCAAGGTCCGATTTGCGAATACCCCTGGGTCGCCCTCGTCTAGATTAGCGACAATGTACTTGGGAGTTTTGTGTGATCGTGCGACGAGGCTCCATTTTTGACCTGTGGGAAAGCCAGCACCGCCTCGACCTCTGAGACCACTTGTAGTGACTTCATAAATAACTCCTTGCGGGGTCATTGTTGCGAGACATTTAACTATGGCGGAGTACCCGCCCATCGCTATATAATCCTCAATTCTTGATGGATCGATCTTACCGGCATTTCTGAGAACCAAACGGTGTTGTTTCTTGAAAAATGCCTCATTTCTGTAAAGCATTTCCTTAACAGGTAAGCCTAACACTATGTGGTCTCGCACTATTTCTCGAACTTTTTCGGGGGTAACGCTCTGATATAGATAATCGCCGGGTTCAATAACCACTGCGGGACCTACTGAGCAGGTGCCCACGCATCCTGTCCGTGCAACTTTGCATTCTTTTTGAACACCAAATTCTTTAACTGCGTCTTCAAACGCCTTTAACACTTTCAAAGCGCCGAAAGGAACACAGCCGCTTGAACAGCACACGTTAATACGGTATTTATAGGCTCTTTGGAAGTCTACCTCGTGCTCTGCTACCTTTTGAAGATCAGATAGGTTCAACCTTTAACCCCCCCCAACGCAAGGCGTATTTTTTCAATTACTGCTTCTTTTGTTGCTTTCCCCATTACCTCTTCATCCACAATCACGTTCGGAGCCATAGCACACGCGCCTATACAGCGGGTGATAAACAGTGAAAGTTTTCCGTCAGGCGTAGACCCGCCCCGCTTTACATTGAATTCGCGTTCAACAGCCTGCATTATTTCTTCGATTTCTTTCACGTAGCATGCAGTGCCCAGGCAGGACGTAACCACGTGCTCTCCTGACGCTTTCAGTTTGAAAAAGCTGTAAAATGTTGCCACGCCGAAAACGTGGCTGGGTGGAAGATTGAGTTTTTTCGCAATATATGTTACCAGGTTCTTGTCAAGGTACCCGTACAGTTCTTGGGCTTTATGAAGAATTTCTAAAAGAGAGCTTTCTTGGTACTCGTGTTCCTTCATTACTTTTTCAAGCATTACTTTGCGGTTGTCCTCTTTCAACATATCTTGGAACTCTCCCGATACTCCATTTTAGACAAGGTTATTGGGCTGCGTAAAGATTCGGGAAATACTACAGAAGTCTGGTATATAAAATTAGAGAGGGCACTTTTTAGTTTTTTGGCACCTTTGATCAGCAAAAGCGGGAGTCCACAGTGGGAGAAGGAAAAGATGCGCGCCCAGTTCGTTCACCAGTTTGCATGAGCCTTCCGGTAGGGTCCTCGCGTTCTGAGTCGTGCCTTGGTTTTCTTCTCTTTCTTTTTCAGATCTTCGTCTTCCTCTTTTTCCTGAATATCCGCCTCATCTGGCTCATTTGATCCGGTCAAACGTTTAGCCTCCATACTTTGAATCATGTTTGAAATCGTTTTTATTAATTTCCAGCCCTTTTTAAGGGCTTCAAACTGCCTGATTGCTCATAGGCTAGCTCTTCGCAGCACCACGAAGCACAAAGAGAAGAAGAACATCCCAAAGCCCAGAAGAATCACGAGAGACAACCACGGAAACGGCTGTCCCAGCGCAGATGCCCGCAGGCACAGACTTGTATGTGTTAGGGGTGAAAAGGACAGGACAACTTGCAGCGCCTCGGGCAGTTGGCTTAAGGAGAAAAAGGTGCCGCTCAGAAACGACATAGGCAGAATCACGAGACTCATGAACACGCTCATGTCTTGATGGGACTTCGCCACTAACGCGACGATTACCCCCAGAAATGAGAAGACAAAGCAGGTGACGACCAACACCAGTACAAACATTAAGCCCACTGCAGGCAAAGGCGAAAAGGCAAAACACGCGGCGAGCAAAGCTGCCGAACTGAGTAGCCCACGTACCACGCCTATCAGCGTCTTGCCGACTATTATTGAGAAGGAGCTTACGGGCGACATCAGCATCTCGTCGAAACATTTGTAGAATAGGCGGTCAACGTGGAGCTTCATTCCTGCCGCGTTAAAGCTGGTTGTCATCGCTGTAAGTGCAACTATGCCAGGTATGACGAATTCGAGGTAGCTGGTGCCCTCAATGCTGACGCCTCTGCCGAGACCGTACCCGAAAGCCAAGAGGTAGAGGACAGGCGCTACTAGGGTTGTGGCGAGCGTTTTTAGCCAGTTGCGACTTAGGAACCTCAGGTCTACCCACAGTACAGAGTATGTGTCTCGCATCGTGTCTAACGTTCCTCATCACCTACTTTTTTCCCGGTTAATTCCACAAAGACATCTTCCAAGTTGGAGTCTCGTATGAGTATGGTTTTAACGTCAGGAGACAGGCTTTGCACGTAGCGTGTCGCGGCGTCTCGGTCAGGAAAATGCTCGTAACGCGTGAACTTGCCGTTTACAAGGGTCTCCACGGTCACGAGACCAACTTTTTGACGTAGCTCTGCGGGTTTTCCAAGCGCTATCAATTTGCCTTGATGGACTATGCCGACGCGATTGCACAAGGCTTCAGCCTCCTCGATATAGTGCGTGGTAAGGAAGATTGTGGTGCCGTCGCTGTTGAGACGACGAATCAGGTCCCATAAGCGACGCCTAGTTTGCACGTCCAATCCGACTGTTGGCTCGTCAAGAAACAGCACTTTAGGCCGATGCACGAGAGAACGGGCAATCATGGCGGCTTTCTTCATCCCTCCTGAAAGCTCGTTAACCATTCGTTCACCCTGCTTGGTTAGCCCCACGTAGTCGAGCAACTCGGCGATGCGCTGTTTTCGTTCATCTGAGCGTATGTGATGCAGCCGACCGTGAAGCTCCATGTTTTCTCGCACGTTTAAATCCAAGTCCAGCGTCAGGTGTTGCTGAACTACACCGATTACTTTCTTGACTTTATCAGGTTCCTTCGACACGTCAAACCCAGTCACCCATGCTGACCCTGAAGTCGGCTTGGACAAGGTGGTGAGGACACGGATGGTGGTGGTTTTGCCTGCCCCGTTGGGTCCAAGAAAACCGAATATCTCGCCTGCAGACACGTTGAGGTTTAAGTCTTCAACTGCACAGACATCCTTGTATTTCTTGACCAAGTTTTTGGTTACTATTACCCCTTCCAATGTCCAGTTCTCCTCTGCAACCGCTTCAGATACCCTGATATGCTACTTTTTGCGTACTTGTTCTTTTTCCCAGCTTTTCTGTAGGGTTGGATTATCCGACCATTCCTATAAATGTTAGTCAAGAACTCGGTTGAAACCAATTCTGCGACCTCCAATCTCCTGCCAAAATGCACTCAACACAACAACAGATAGCGATCAAATCTAAAGCTAAACATTCAAACGGGCTTCCTCATTTTCTATGCGGTCTTTGCCTTTTCCCAGTAGTGCAAGAAAAGGTCTCTGCACCACTTGTGGAATTTTGGGTCCTTGCCTGCAAACCCTGTGCTGAAGTCTATTTTTCCAGCGGAGTTTGGGAGGCAGAGCCCCGCTAACGCTTCGTTCATCACGATGCAGACCCTAACTTCCTCCAGCGTCTTTATTTCTATGGGACTCGTAGGCGCTGGTTTGGAGAGTTGAAAGCCAGCTGGCAAGGTCAGTTGTTCGGGAAGCAGTATCCTGAATCTTACGCCCTTTGCGTAGCCTTCCCTAATCATAGGTACTGTAGGAGTCATGACTTGGTCTGTGAGAATCCACACGTACTCCTTAGCCTCATTAATCACGACCACAGCCAAGTGCAGAACCTGCATTACCCCCTTGCCCTGCTCATACTCTGCGAGTTCGCCGATTCTTTCAATGAACTCGGGTGATAGGAATGAAGGGTCATGGTCCTGAAAGTAGTCCCTATTTTTTAGAATAAAATTGTAGGCGGGGAGTAGACTTAGGGTAATGCGACCAAAAGGGGTCAAGTAATAGAAGCCCTCAGCGTCCTTTCTAATCAACTCGGCACTTCTAAGCCTTGACAGATGCCTTGAGGTCTCCTGCATTGACAGATTCAACTTTTCTGAAATGTGGGTGAGGTTTAGCCTTTCTTTCTCAATTAGAAATAGAGTCCTCAACCTGTCGCTGTGGGCCAGTTCGAGGAAGAAATCACTAAGCTCTTCCACGCCAACTTCTCCTCAGGATTAATGCTGAGAACTCATACTTGATACTGAGATTTCTGTATTTCTGTTTAGGAGCTTAGATAACCAAGTTGATTGTTAAATGTGTGTTGGAGGTGGTTAGAAATGGTCAAGAAGAAACTAATTGCAACAGTGCTTTTGACGCTTGGAACCATTATTTTTCTCGCTGGTTTGTTCACGCCGCTCAAGCTCTTTGAACCTCACTACGCCTTCTTTTGGGCGCTAATATGCTGGGTAATAGGCGGCATGGTTATGGCTTTTGTGAAGGAGGAAAAGAAGGGTGAGGAAGGAAGGTAACCACGCCTTCTCCATAGAACTGAAGTCTAAGGAATTCTTGAG
>CAYGVV010000093.1:0-7118 GCA_964353395.1 uncultured Candidatus Bathyarchaeia archaeon
TTGTCTTTTTTAGCGTTCCGTCTAGGTCACATGAGCATCAACCGAAATTTGACAAGTGGGTTTACGTGAGAAGCTTTAAGCAGGTCTTACTGAACAAGTCCGCCGCTGCCTGCTTGATTGCTGGCGTCCTTTCGGTTGGAACTACTGCGGGAATCTTTTTTAACGCCTTTTGGCGACTGCAATACTCGTTGCCGAGGGAATACACAGTTTACATAACACAAGGAGTAATGGTAACTGCCATTGTTGGTAGCTTGGTTGGTGGTCAATTAGTAAACAAGTTCGGAAGGAAACCTCTGGCAGTAGCAGCGACGCTTGTGGCTGGTGTTCTCGGAATTGGGGTGTGGTTTGCGCCCAACCTGTGGACTGCTTTGGCTCTTAGTTTCTTGATGGCGGGGGTTAGCAACATAGGTGGCGTAGCGTTCACTTGTCTGGTTCTTGATCAGGTTCCGAAATCTCGCGGCACAATGATGTCGCTAAACCACGTATTTGGAGACGTAGGGAACACTATCCAACCCGCTGTGGGAGGAGCATTGCTCGTCTTGCTCGCCTCTGATCTTTTGTTCTCCTACCAAGCCGTGGGACTCGTGTTTGCAGCCATGACTTTCGCCACGGCTGCTATCATCTACTTCCTGGTAAAAGACCCAACCAAAGCATAGATGCAGACCCCGCCAGAATGACTTGTTGAAAAAGCGTTTTACCTGCGCGCTTATATAATTAGCTGCGAATTGCCGTTGTCTTCAAGCAGTCATTTGGAGAGGAATTCTATTTTTTCTCTGGTTAGAGTCAATTCTTTTTCGAGATACTTCTGATTGTACAGTTTTCTGATTCTTAGAACTTGCCGTGGACCCTTAGCGGTTTCTTTCTCGGATATGTTTATTTCTCCTTCGAACAAGCCCAAGATTGCCTGGAATTCTTCGGGCGGGTGCATTTTTGGGTTGACTGTTACCAGCGTGGTGAAGCCTTTTGATCGTAAGTCTGCAAGGAGCCCGCTGAGCCATTTTCTGGTGATTACTGCATGGTGCTGCAGTAGCACGTCGGATACGATGTCGATGCACGCTCTCTTTGGTCCGGGCTTTGACTGGTCTAGCACTCGGAAGATTTTGGTGAGTGCGATGTCGATTTCCGTCAAGTTTTCTACTCCTTTGAATTTGAAAATGTTGGGCAGGCTTTGGGCTATGGCGTCGGCTCGGGGGTTGCAGACGAAAAGGTAGAAGTCTGACGGGAATTCCTTTGCTAAAGTCTTTGCGTTTTCAGGTTCTGTGGTGAAGTAGATTGTTGTGGTGTGTGCTTTTGTTCCTGTTTCGAGAAAACGCTTGATGAGTAATTCTTTTTCGTCGGTGGGCGGCGAGGTTAGTATGACTGCGTAGTTTTCGGGGATGCCTCCGAAGAGCAGGGCGTCGAGGTCCGCGAATCCAGTGGCGACCCGATTTGGAAGGATGGGTACCGAGATGGTTTCTTCTCCGATTTTTGTGTGAAGTGTCGGGCGGACGGTTACGGTGATTGGTTTGGGCTTGCAGGTTTTGGTTTCGCCCATGTTATCGACGTAGACAACCTGTGGGTCCGAGGTGAAAACGCCTGCTTTCGTAGCTTGAAAATTGAGCTTTACGGGTTCGACTTGGAAGGGACCCAGCTTTCTTTCATTCATTTTTAAAGAACCGTTCTGAAGGCTGGAATAGGAAGGCAACGCAGAGGCTTTAAACTCAGGAGGGACTATCCCCTCAACTCTGACTAGTATTGCAGGGTTTTTGGCAACGTTAACCAAGTCAAGTCGGACGGCGAATTCTTCGCCAACTCCAATCTCTCTCCGTGCCATGAGAAATGCCTGGACTTTGGCATGTTCGAATCTTTCGAGTTCTGCTGCGACCCTTTCATGTATTTTTTTTGCTTCTTCGAGTTGCATCTTCGCTTCTTCAGTTCGCCCCTGTTTTGCAAGTACCCAAGCGTAATCATTTCTCAGAGCCATATCTCTCCCTGAACCCCACACGCGCTTGTCCTTTTTTTCCAAGAATTTCTCGAAAATCTCGTTTGCCTCTTTCCACTGACCCTTAGCCGAAAAAAGAAGCGCCCTACTAAGCGAAACATTCCCAATCGAAGTCTTGTTGTTTCTAAGAATAGCTACTTCATCGAATAACTTATCGTGTTTCTTGGCGAACTCTTCTGCATGTTCTATTTCTCCAAGCTTCGCGTATTCTCTAACGAGAAGGGAATAACAAAGGTCCAGGGTCGCGTATGCGTTTGTTCTTTCGGCATATTCCGCGGCTTTCAAGCTTTGGGCAACCGCTGCCCTATAATCTCCCCGCTCGTCGTGAATTATGCCTGATCCCCAGAGCATAAGAGCCGTCATATTGTAGTCGCCTACCTTCTCGCCGATTCTGACGCTTTTTTCAATGTTATCAAGATCCTCCTCATAAAACTCTGATTGCCTGAGAGGAAAACCCAAACGGCTACGTGCCAACAGTTGCCCACGCAAATCTTCCAGTTCCTCATACAAAGTGACCGAACGCAACGCCGCGGCAAATTGGTCCTCCAATCGACCTTCCCCCAGATAGAAGAGAACCATTTCAGCCAACGCGCTTGCCACATCTCTAAGAGAATACTCTTCCTCAAAAACCCTCAATGCTCCTTCCATATCTTCAAAGGCTTCCTCGGTTTTTCCCATACGGCCAGCCACAAATCCTCTGTAAAGGCGAAGTCGAGCATACTCCAGACGATCAGACTGCGCGTACTCCTCAGCTTTCCCCGCTAGCTCCAGCGAATGTGCACGGTCATTCATCCAGTAAGAACAAACCACTGCTTTTCGCAAGGCTCGCAGTTTCACCACGCCAGATTCAGCGACGCTGCTGAGCCGCTCAAACGTCTTCAGAGCCTCCACAACAAGACCATTGGCGCTGAGTGCGTCCCCGAGACCTTCCAGCGCTGTTGCTCTTTGGTTAGCGTATTCTGATGTTTCCGCGACGGTGTTTAGCACGTATGTGAATTGTCTTGCGGCTTCTGCGTTGCTGAATCTTGCGAGCGAGTCTTCGCCTGCGGCTAACGCGTATTCTACTGCTTTTTCTTTGTTTCCAGCTTGCGCATAGTGGTAAGCCAAATCGTTAACCGGCAAATCCTTAGTGTCTTTGCTTTTGGCTTCAAGTTTCTCTGCAATTCTCTCGTGGTATCCTTTTTTCAGTGGCGTGGAGATTTCTTCGTAGATGGCTTCTCGGGATTTAGCGTGGTCAAACTCGTAATAGCTTCCTTCGCAGCAAACCAGCGACGAAGACTGCCCAACAGCATTCAACGTTTCAAGCACGTCAAGGCTGTCCTGCCCAAGCACAGCGCCAAGCAGTTCCACATCAAACTTCTCGCCTATCACCGAAGCTAAATCAAGGATTCTCCTCTGGTTCGGCTTCAACATGCCCACTCTTCGCAGAATAATGTCCTTGATTTTGGTGGGGATTCCTACCTCGTCTATTGAAAGCCTCCAATGACCGCTGTCCTGGATTAGGCTTCCATGTTCAGAAAGCATTCTCAAAGACTCAACGACAAAAAGCGGGTTCCCCCCGCTCTCTTCCGCAAGCCTATCAGCGAGCTCAGAGTGAAGACTGCCTCCAACCATCTTTTCAGCCAGCGCAGCAATATCAGCCTGATTGAGGTGTGGCAGTTTAATCTCTTTGACTAAGTCTTCGCGCCTCATCAAGCGCAAAGTTTCAAGCAGCGGGTGCGGGCGCCCCTCAGCGTCGGGACTGAGTTCTTCGCTTCGGTAAGTAGCCAACACGAGGACTCTAGCCGCGTTTATGGAACGTGAAATGTAATGAAGCAGCGATAGCGAGGCGGAGTCTGCCCACTGCAAATCATCAATGAACAGAATAATGGGTTTCTTAGCGGAGATGGAAAGCAATGCTTTGGTGACAGCTGCGACAGCTAAGTCTTTCCAGGCTTGAGGCGTTAGGTTCTGGAGTCTCTCAGTCTTTCCAGCTTGCTTTGGTCCGACCAGCCAAGCCTTGATTTCTGCTTCCTCATCCTCAGCCTGTTCTGCATGGATTCTGGGTTGCTGCGAGCTTGTGGATTCTTCTTCGCTTTTTCTAGCTGAGAAATAGCCATTAAACGCTTCCATGAAAGGAAAGTAAGGAACTGCTACGTCGCTGAGGCACCAGCTGGACAGCGCGGCGACTTCTTTTTCCTTCACAATGCCCAGGAACTCGTTGACGAGTCTTGTTTTTCCGCTGCCTGCCTCGCCTGAAACAAAAACGGCGGTTCCTTTTCCTTCAGCCGCTGAATCGAGGCATCGCTGCAACTCTTCAAGTTCCCGTTCTCTGCCAACCAGAGCTGGCTCAGCTAAAACTCCAGTTTTCAACTTCAACACCATCGGCAACCGTTTTCATGCAGGAACGCCCTGATTCCCATCGTCTTTCATATAAGAGTGTAAACGCTGAAAAGCTTTTTGATTCATTTCTCAAGCTTAAGCAAAACAGGGAAAACAAAGAAGCAAACACCCTCCAGCACAAATTCAAAACCGCATATTCCTGCTTTATATAAGGGGGCTATAGTCTCTTCCGAGCACTAGAGAGCAACGCACTTTGCCTTTTCCGTTTCAACAACATCACTCAACCAGTTCTCCAAAATCCAAAACATCCACTTTCACCATACATGAATCCTGTTCAGGTCTATGTGAAAATATAAATACCGTTTAAGCCTACTTGAAACTGGTGTCCCAAGTGCCCGTACCACAAGTAAGTGTCTTCCTAGACAACAAGCCCGGATCACTGTCTGAAATGATGGCGTATCTGGATAAGGCGCAGATTAGAATATACGCTTTATCTATTGCTGACGCTGGCGAATTCGGCTTAGTCAGAATGATCATAGAAGACCCAGAAAAGGCTTCACGGATTCTGGAAGAAGCAGAATTCAACCTAGCAAAATCAAAGAAAAACACGGAAGTCACAGCTATCCTAATAACTGAACAGAACCCAATTTCCAAGATAACCAAGATTCTTGGAGAGAACGCCGTGAACATCGAGTACGCATACTCATCTGCCGTGCACTTTGAAGGAAAATTCGCGCTGGTCTTGAGACCAAAAGAAGTCGAGAAAGCTGAGAAAGCGATGAAAGACAACAACGTTGCCACGCTGTCACTTGAAGAAATCAAACAGCATTTCCAGTAGCCTGCATTCGTTGGTTTTCGCGCAAGACGCGAACGTGAAGGAGAGCTGCTTCACTGCTTGCTAAGTATAGCAATACGGAACATTTGACGAGGTGACTATCGGTTTTTTTCCATGCTAAGGCATTTAGTGACTAAGAGCTGGTTTTGGCAGTTTCCATATTCGTTTGGCGTGGGTTTTTTGGCAGCGTGTTACTGAATCTTCCCAAGAGTCCAAATGGGTATGCAAGTATGATTATTTCAGCTACAATGAGGTACGGCTCAAATTGCAAAATTGCCAAAGTTTGGACAATCAGGTTAATTGTCGTAAACACAAGCATCAAAAATATACCGTTAATCCAGAATTCTATCTGCCAACCTTCAAGTTTGTATAACGTGTTAAGGAGAGCAACGTTCAACGCACCTATTATCAATGGTTGAACGATGTACGAAATCATGAAGAAGAAGGCGAAGCCTATTGGTGGACTATAAAGAAAGAAGGGAATCTGGTAGAAATCCAGAAGCACTTGGGCGATGGCCAAAGAGGCTACGATTATCAAGCCGTGGATAAAGGTTTTAGCTTGAGTTTTGAGCAATCCATTCACCTACCTTTTGTTCCGTGACTCTTCCTCGCATTCCGTAGTACGTACCTGCGGCATTCCAGTAGGCCAGCCAACAGCCTTTGAGCCCCATGCTTTTGAAAAGATTAAGACCCTGGATTATGTAGTTGCTTTGGGCGTTGTCATCAATCGTTGACATGCCAAACTCGGTAATGACCACGTCTTTCTGGGTTATTTTGTGCAACAACTGCACGAAATTCGGCGATAGAAGCAAAAGCGATTCCATGTATATGTCTAAACCAACGAAGTCGAGACTTTTACTCAGTTGGATGGGAACACTGGTTCGCAAGATGAAACCTGGCTCGAAGTTGGTGAAAAGTTGAACGGACAGGTTATACGGTTCGATTGTCGAGTAGATTTGCTGAAATTGGCTGAATATTTCGTCGTCGGTGAACAGCGCACCTACATCCCATGATTGCGAAAGCTCGGGTTCATTAAGGATTTGAACGTAGGAGAGATACTTGCCCCAACGATCAAGGTAATACTTTAGCCTATCCAGGCTTTCATGATTAAGAATACCCAGAGCAACAGGCATGTTGAAATGCTGAGTGGCATTGAAGAATTCATCCGTTTGTTTATTCACATCTGCATTCGAATTGGTGTTGTCACATTGCAGGTACGTGCGGATTATTTTAAAACCTAAACTCTGAATGCGGGATACTTCGTTGTAGATTTGTCCCACCGGATCTTGGTCGTAAACATAATGTATACCTACTTTGAACGATGAGTTTGAGCTTCCACTTGAATTTGAATAGTAAAGGTATGGAAAGAATATTTGAAACACAATCAAGCCTAAGCATGAACAAGTTATGGCTAAGCTTTTGATGATGCTCCTTTTTGCTGATCTGTTTGGACACTTGTTGCCGCTTTTGTCTATTATATTTCCCCCTCAGCGTTCACGATTAACGCAGGCTCTTTCTGCGTAATCCCGTAATCCTTGACCGACGTGTTTGTCTGTTTTGGTTTTAGTGGGCGTTTAAGGTTTAAGAGTTTTTCTATGAAGTGGGGGCGTGCTAAAACCCCGACCATGTGCCTAGATTATTTTGATTTCGTTAAACGAAAAGTTGCTATGATGATGGCTTCGCTTTCGGCGCGTTTGTGTTGCACTGAAATGTTGACTACGACTACCACAGTTTCTTTGTTTTGGTGGAGCAATAGAGGAAAGCTGCTTACAGGAATAATTTGGACTCTGCCCTATCCCGTTTTCTGGCACCTTTACCCCCTACGGCTTTTTAGACGCAAAATACTTTTTCAAAAGAATTGCACACCCTAAAGCGCCCTCGACTACTGCTACCTGATACTGAAACTGTCGAGAAAAGTAACTTGTGCACTTTGGGAAACATGTAATTCTCTTTTTGCTATAGTCTGAGGGTGGTCATTAT
>CAYGVV010000094.1:0-7031 GCA_964353395.1 uncultured Candidatus Bathyarchaeia archaeon
GCGGAATAGTCGGCAGCATCCTGACCCGAATCGAAAACAAGGGTCTTAAAATCGTCGCATTGAAGATGGTGTCAATCACCAGAGAAAAAGCAGAGAAACTGTACGCTGTCCACAAAGGAAAACCTTTCCTTGAAAGCCTCATCGCGTACGTCACTTCAGCGCCCACAGTAGCCCTAGTCATCGAAGGGGAAGAAGCAGTAGCAACCATGCGAAAACTGATAGGCAGCACAAACCCAAAAGAAGCACAACCAGGCACAATAAGAGGCGATTATGCGATGAACACGCAGAAAAACGTCATCCACGCATCCGACTCAACAGAGAACGCCAAATACGAAATGGCAATCTTCTTCAAACCAGAAGAGCTCTCAACATACAAACGTGCAGATGAAAACTGGGTCTACTGAACGCTTCACTCAAACGCGATTTCTCCACAAACACAAGTTCACCTATTTAAAAGGGAGGGGGTAGTGCCTCAGAGCAGCAAACCCTGAAACAGAGCATTTTTTGGAACCTAGTAGAAATGTTATGCAGAAACCTATGGAGGTCTACTCTATTGACTGTTTTCACAGTCTAAACATGTTGCAAAGTGCGAAGGGAAGGGCTACTGGAAACGATACACGTCTATGTCTAGTACTCAACACACCCAAAGTTAGAACATTGTTGTTGCGTTTGGGCTAATGTTTTTTATAAGCGTACAGCATGATTTGTGCAGGTTCACCAATGAGTTTCGAGATTAAAGAGAAAGACTTGCTAGCGCGAATTGGCAAGCTCAAAACCAAGAGCGGCACAGTGGAAACTCCGCTCCTTTTCCCCGTAGTAAACCCGAGTATCCAGCCTGTGCCAACAAAGCGCCTCAAAGAGCACTTTGGTTTTGAAGCAGTCATAACTAACGCTTACATTCTCAAGAAACGCTACGGTGACAAAGTCATTGAGCAAGGCTTGCACAAGTTCCTGGGCTTCGATGGTGCAGTGATGACTGATTCAGGAGCATACCAAATCCTCGTCTACGGCAAAGTAGAAGTCACCCAAGCAGAAATCGTGGATTACCAAGAACGCATCGGAAGCGACATAGCCACGATACTGGACATTCCCACAGGCTGGCACGTTCACGAAGAACAAGCTAAAGAAACAGTGGCTGAAACCCTGAAACGCGCAAAAGCCTTCTTCAAACTTAAAACGCGCCAAGACACGTTGTGGGTTGGACCCGTGCAAGGCGGAAGACACTTGGACCTCGTGGCGAAATCCGCTGTCGCCATGGGAAAACTGCCCTTCCAAATCCACGCTCTCGGGAGCCCAACGGAAGTGATGGAAAGCTACCGTTACGATGTGCTTGTGGACATGATAATGACCGCCAAAATGAACCTGCCCATCGAAAGGCCGCTTCACCTCTTCGGAGCAGGACACCCACACATGCTCGCCTTAGCTGTGGCTTTAGGCTGCGACTTCTTCGACTCTGCCGCGTACGCGCTGTACGCACGGGAAAACCGTTACATGACCGAAAACGGGACTTGGCGACTGGGCGAACTGGACTATTTCCCCTGTCAATGCCCCAAATGCACAAGCGCAACGCCTAAAGCAGTGCTGGAAATGCCCAAGGAAGAGCGTGAAGTGTTTCTGGCTGAACACAACCTCCACGTCTGCGTCGCTGAGCTGAAACGCATAAAACAAGCCATCCGAGACGGCAGACTCTGGGAACATGTGGAAATGAGAGCACACGCCCACCCAGCCCTGCTAACGGCGCTGAAAAGAGTCAAAGACTACGAGGATTTCATTGAAAAACACAGCCCAACCGTCAAGCCAAGCGGACTCTTCTTCTTTGACTCTGTTGGGCTCTCGCGACCCGAAGTTACCCATTACCGAAAGCGACTGCAAGAACGGTACCGTCCACCTGAAGACGCTAAAATTCTCTTGCTTGTGCCTCAAACCCGCAACAAACCTTTCCACAAAGCAGTGGAATTCAAGAAGGTCAGGCAAGTTGTTAATCGTGCAGCAAAAGGCAATCCCAGCAAAGTTCACGTTTGCTTTTACGCTGCCCCCTTTGGAGTGACACCAATTGAGCTGGATGAGGTTTACCCGCTTTCCCAACACGAAACCGCCCTTCCCCTTGACAAAGAAACCATCGACAGCGTTGCCAGCCAAGCCGCCGCTTACGTCAAGCGCACACACTACAACTCAGTCATATTGCTAAATGACCCCAAAAACTGGAACAGCTCAGTCCAAAAGTCCCTTAAAAAAACCTGCGTAAAGAAAAACGTTCGATTTATCTGCGTAACGGTCAAGGCGCAGGATAGAAAAGACTTTTCTACTCGTTTAGAGAACATTCTGAAGAAAAACTTGAGCGATTCACCTTGATTAGAGCTGACTTACACATTCACACCACGTTTTCAGACGACTCCGAGACTTCTCCCAAAGCTCTCGTCGAACAACTTGTAGCACATCCTTCCATCAAAGTCGCAGCCGTCACCGACCACGACTCAGTCAAAGGCATAAACACGATACGCCAGTTAGCTTCACCGTACCCAGATATCCTCATAGTTCCAGGCGTGGAAATAAGCACACCCAACGGAGACATAATCATCTTAGGCACAGAAGAACTGCCGCCTAAACCCTGGACAGTGGAAAACGTCGTTGACTTCGCCAAAGACAACAACTACGTCTCCGTGGCAGCACACCCCTTCCGCGAATGGGGACTCGGCGAATTGGCAAGAACCAGCAAGGTTGACGCCATAGAAGTCCTCAACGGCGCATCCACGCTTCAAGCGAACAAGCAGGCACACGACTTAGCCAAAACCATGGGGTTGCCTGGTGTGGCAGGCAGCGACTCGCATAAACCCTCAGAATTGTACTCTGTGTACACTGAAGTTCAAGCTTCTTTGGACATGGATGAGATTTTGAAAGCGATAAAAAAAGGCTTAGTTACAGTATCGCTGACTAGGGATTCAATACATTTTTAAAAGAGCGCCATGTCATGATTAAAGCGGTAACTTTCACACAGAAGGATGGTCCTGATTGCAGGTTGGATTCTTAGGCGGAGCACGCGAAGTCGGCAGAATCGGCATATCCGTCAAATCAGCGAAAACCCAGTTTCTGCTGGATTACGGCGTGATGCTTGAACGCCAGCCAGGTTTTCCCATGCATGTGCCTCCGAAGGAAGTTGACGCCGTAATTTTAACTCACAGTCACCTGGACCATTCAGGCGCAGTCCCAATATTCTACATTGACGGGACAAGACCATTATACACGAACAAGCTGAACTTGGAACTAACTGGGCTGCTGATTCAGGACTTCATTCACCTTTCTGGCTATTACTTGCCTTTCGAATACCTCGAACTGCGAACCATGATGCGTAGCAACAAGCACCTCGATTATGGCGTGTCGGAAAAAGTTGGCGACATGAGATTTCAGCTTCTGGACGCTGGGCACACGCCTGGAAGCGCATCAGTATTGGTTGAGGCTGAAGGCAAACGGCTGCTCTACACAGGCGACTTCAACCTTGAAGACAGCAAGCTCTTATCAGGTGCCAAAATGGACTGTGGAGACTTAGACGCCGTGGTGATGGAAAGTACATACGCAAATGAGGACCACACCAATCGCTCTGACCTTGAGAAACGCTTCGTAGATTCAGCCACAGACGTCGTGGAGAAAGGCGGAACCGTTCTGGTGCCAGCCTTCGGCGTCGGCAGAGCCCAAGAAATCGCCTGCGTCCTCGCAGGTTATCATTTCGAGTATCCCGTAATCTTGGATGGAATGGCACGAGAAGCAAGCAGAATAATAATGAACTACAAAGAGTTCCTGCGCGACCCCAAACTGTTCGTAGACGCGATGCACTCAGTTGAGTGGGTTGAAGGCTGGAGAGACCGCAGAAGAGCCCTCAGAAACCCCTGCGTCATAATCTCACCCGCAGGCATGCTGAAAGGAGGTCCATCCATGTTCTACATTTCCAAAATCGGCAAGAAAGCAGGCAACGCCGTCTTCCTCGTTAGCTACCAGATTCCGGGAACTCCGGGAAAGGAGCTTATGGATAAAGGCATCTGCACCATCGACGGCAAAGTGCGCAAGATCAAAGCAAAAGTTGAACACTTCGATTTCTCCAGTCACTGCGGGGCAAGCCAGCTTAAAGAGGCTCTGCGGAGACTCGGTGGGAAACCAAAGGTTTTCGTTGTTCATGGCGCTGAAGGGAATTGTGAACTCTTTGCGAATTGGGCTAACTCCGAGCTTGGCTTAGAAGCTGTGGCACCTAGAACGGGAGAAAAATTTGAGGTCTAGCATGCGCCATGAAACTTGGGCTCCTGCGCGTTGGTCAAGTACCAGTTGGCGTCGCTAAGCAAATTCAGGAAAACCTGATGCAAGTTTTTCCAAACACTACCTGCTTAGTTATTGATGAAGAATTGCCTCTTCCAAGGAAAGCTTTCGACGAAAAACGCGGGCAATACCGCTCAAACATGATCCTCAACGGGATTCAACGTTACGCGGCTAAGCGGAAAGATTTTGACTCCGTCTTAGGCGTTGTGGACGCGGACATTTTCGTTTCCGGATTGAATTTTGTGTTCGGCGAGGCTGCTTGCCCTGGGAAAGCCGCTTTGATCAGCTTGTGGAGGCTGAGACCTGAATTCTACGGTGCTTTTGCTGACATGGAGGTTTTTCTGGAGCGGTCGGTGAAGGAGGCTGTTCACGAGGTTGGGCACACTTTAGGTTTGAGGCATTGTTCGCGCTCTTCATGCGTCATGTATTTTTCCAATTCGATTATTGACACTGACGGAAAGCAAAATCAGTTTTGTGACCGATGTACTGCCAAAGTCGCTTTCAACGTAAGTCATCTTGGCGTGTCTTGTTGAACGCTTGCATCTTCGTGCTTTTTCTTTTGTTGCTTGGCTGAAATTGAGAATATCCATAAATAGGTAACGTGTCTTGATTAAGAGGTCATGAATGTGAAGACCAAAGCCATTGATGTCTTGCCTATTCTTCTTATGGGCGGACTGTTTGTTCTGATTGATCTGTTGGCTTTTTGGCTAACCGTACCATTCAAAGCCGTTGACTTTAAAGCATTTGAGAATTCTGGCGATCCGTTCAATCTGGTGTTTTTCTTTGTGGTGTTAATAGTTTTTACGGCGGTGATACTGGTGATCGCGAAATATGGGAAAACGCGCATAATTCAGGCTATCTTTCTGGGCTCCACAGGGCTGCTTGGAATCTACGTGTTTTATCCTTTGCTGGTTTATGTTGTTCCATATGAGGCTTCGTTGGTTTTGTCTGCAGTTTTCATGGCCATCATAGTTGGTTTGCTCGTCAAGTATCCTGAATGGTACGTCGTGGACATAAGCGGCATAATAACAGCCGTAGGCGCCATCGCAATGATAGGCATCTCCTTGACCATCTTTATAGTGATTATTCTGCTTGTGGGTATGGCTTTGTATGATGCAATATCCGTGTACAAGACCAAGCACATGATTGACCTTGCGGACACGTTGATAGATTTGAAGCTCCCCATCTTATTCGTCATTCCGAAAAAAAGAGAATATTCATTGATTAAGGAAGAGAAAACCCTGAAAGAGAAGCTCAAGGATGGGGAGAAAAGGGACGCGTTTTTCATGGGAGTGGGAGATATCGTAATTCCGGGGATTTTGGCTGTAGCAGCCTTCTACAATATAACTGGCAATGGTCTTCTGATTGGCTTATCGGTGATCGCTGGTACACTTGTGGGCTTCGCCTTGCTCATGGCGTTTGTCATCAAAGGTAAGCCTCAAGCAGGACTGCCGTTCCTTTGCCCAGGCGCCATATTAGGCTACTTGATTTCAAGCTTGTTGTTGACTGGAGGAATAGCGGGCATTTCTTCGCTCATCTAAGCGAATCTGCTTTATCAAAGTGAGGCAACTGAGATGATGATGAAGGGTGCAATGAGTGAGAGCACGAGACCGTTTGAAAAGGCTGTTATCATCATGTCTTTGCCGCAGTAGCGCACTATAAGCGGCAGCGTGGCATCCATGGTTGTTGCTCCTCCTGAAGCTACAGGTGCGTACCTGTCAAGTCTAACTAACAGCGGAATGGTTAGAATTGTAAGAAGTTCTCTAAGGAAGTTAGCCGTGAACCCCAAGGTTCCCCACTGAGTTCCCGAGAGCTCGTTGAGTAATGGTCCAGCAAGCGTGTACCAGCCGACGCCTGACCCCACTGCCATTGTGCCAGTCACGCTGATGCGCAAGACTAAGCCTGCGACCAAGCTGCCTACGAGGCTGCCTAATGTTACTAGAATGGGAAAGACCAAGATTTTTGCTCCTGTTTTCTTCATTTTTTGGAAAGCGTCCTTGTCCAGTCCAAACGAGAATCCGAAGACAAACAGCGCAATCATTAGTATGACCGTGAAGAGTTGGTCGGAAATCAAGGCGTTTGGAACAACGTTCCACACGTTGTTAAAGTAGCCTACTAGTGCTCCGAGGATTAAGGCGGGTACTATGTATTTTATCATTGAGCTTTCACCAGTCTTCTCCCCGCCATAACGAATAATATGCTGAAAAGAATGGCCAACACGGCAATAACCAGCGCCTGCAGTCCAACTTGTGGCATCGCCGTCAGCAACTCGTTGTTTGAGCCTATGCTGAAGCCCAACGTGAAAATCAAAACAACAATAATTACAAGGGAGACTTTCTCTAGTTTCATTTGTTTCTTGTTCCGAAGCAAGTATCCAGAGACTATTCCGATTACCAAGGGAACCATTAGGTAAAGCAAAGTAGTCAAACTGGACACATGTCTCCCTCCGCTTAATGATATAGCAGTATCAGCATCTGTTCCACTTTTAAGCGTGTGCTACTGTTCAGTTCTGCCTGAACCATTTTTCGAAGACTTCGGGGATTTTCTGCGGTCCATCCAGCGCGGTCATTCCGTCCATGTGTTCCAATTTTCTGGTGTTGTCTGCGTCTTCTTTTCTTATTCTTAGCTTCATCTCTTTGCCGTTCGGGAGCTTGGTGGAGACGGTTTTTTCTTCAAAGTCAGTCGGTACCACATAGACGGGGACGAATGCTTTCAGGCTCATGTTTGCC
>CAYGVV010000095.1:0-6974 GCA_964353395.1 uncultured Candidatus Bathyarchaeia archaeon
GAAAGCCCCAGGCGCAAAGATGCTTCTGGCAGTTATTCCCCAGAGAACTGGGTTGATTAGGGGCATGAAGATGGCGCCGCCGAACGTGAACTGGAACAGGAGAAACTTTCTCCAGCCCAATTCCTGCAGAAGCTTCAGCGGATGCCTCATATGAACCAAGTAGGTTTGGGCGTGTCCCTTAAACCATCTTGACCTCTGCTTAACCCAGCTCCAAGCCTTCAGCGTAGCTTCCTCGTAAGTGTAGCACTCGAGCATTGCGGTTTTCAGTTGTCTCCTCGCGATTCTTATGCCTAAGTCAGCGTCTTCAGTCACGTTGTATGGATCCCAGCCGCCCAGTTCTCGCAGTTGGTCGATTCTGAAGTGGTTGCTTGTGCCGCCTAGAGGTATGGGACAATTGACCCTGTCGAGACCCTCCAAGTAGAAATCATACCAGTACGAATACTCTATAGAGAACCATCTTGACAGCAAATTATCGCTCGCATTGTAAAAATTAAGCTTCGACTGGAGACAAGCGATGTTCTCATTGGCGCAGGAGAAAGCAATGGCGGCTTTCTTTAACTGGTCCTTATCAGGGTTGTCCTCAGCGTCGAAGATTACGCAGTACTTACCCTTTGCCCTCAATAAGCCGTAGTTGCAAGCTCTTGGTTTCGTGGTGATGTCAGCTTCGGGTATGATTACGGGGTCGAAGACTTCTAGAAACTCTCTGTAATCCTCTGATGGTATGCCTTCAGCTAGTTTTT
Source organism: uncultured Candidatus Bathyarchaeia archaeon (assembly GCA_964353395.1). GTDB lineage: Archaea > Thermoproteota > Bathyarchaeia > Bathyarchaeales > Bathycorpusculaceae > JADGNF01. The sequence goes on from CAYGVV010000095.1 coordinate 741, forward strand.
TTGGTTCCCCAAACAGTCCCAATCTTCGGGCTTCTTCGAGGGTTTCCCCGTCTTTTTCCTCGATCAGAATTTTCACGTCAAGCTTGCGTTTAGGATAATCCATCTGGTACAGATTCCACATTACCTGAGGCAGAACTTTGGCTTCATGGAAAACTGGGACTAGAACGGTATAAACTGGCAAGTCTTCACTTTTCGCCTCGCTAACCTGTTCTGGCGTGATGCAGGTGATGTTTGACTTTTGGAACCCCCTTACGGAAATGTATATCTTCAATGGGTTAATGATAAAGTATGCTATGTTAACCGCGGCGAAGAGAATGGCGAAAGTCAGCACAGAACTGACCAACGCTGTGGCGAGAATTGCCAGAAGTATGCCGATAATCCAGTATTTCTGATTCTGGAAAAGCACTTTATGCACTGACTCATCTGGGCTTCGATAGTAAAGATCCAGCAGGGCATTTTGCTTGTGGATTTCGCGGTACACTTTCTCGACAGCCGTGTCGATTGAATCGGTAGACGCTAAATGCCAGCTGATTTGCCTGTCGCCGAGCAAAACCTGCAAGACCAACATGGCTTTACGGTTAAACGGATTCGCCAAGGTCAACTTCGCAGTTGTCTTGGTGATTTGCAGAGGAATGATATGGTATTCTTCGATGACGCGGTAAGGCAGTACCGTTAGGAACTTACATTCGTCCCCAATGTGGTAGCACTTCTTGATTTCTGCTTGGCTGAGAAAAGGCAACCTGACTTCAGCGGCTAAGTCTTGGAAGAAGGCTTCGGGCACTTTCACCTTTGCCTTCCTCAGCGTTGGGATGACGTCTTTTTCCATGATCTCGGGGTTCTCCAAGATCTTTGTTTCCTCAACGCCGTGCTTATTCAACAAGGCGATCAGTTGCTTCTTGCTGATGTTAACGCTGAAAAGTGATGGCTCTTGCAGCCTAGTGGTGACTGCTTCAACCTCGATTCTTGTAGTCTCAACTGTACTTTCTTGCATCTCTCAATACCCGACTCTGAGACGATTTCTCATTAGGCTTCGAGTATGTTAAGACTTGCGAATGCTTAATATTGATTATGCATGCAATGATGCAGAAAGACGCTGGCAGAAAATTTCTTAGCCATCGCCTATTCAGTGGCTTCTATGCGTCTCAAAAACTCATTCACATCCGAAGGCGGAAAGCCCGAGTAATACTTGCTGAAGTACCCATAAATCTCCGTCCCTCTGTCTAAGAAGGGCTTTAGTCTGTCTGTCCACGCTTGGATGTGCTGCGTCTTGTCGGTTTCTGTCTTTCCGAGGGTTCCGGTGACAGTTTTTCTGTCGCCTTCCCACCGCACATAAATGAAGCCTGCAGTCACTTCGCTGACTAAAGGCATGGCGGGAGTGTCAACCCAAGCCAACGCCACATTATGCTCCCTCAAAAGCGCATACAAGTCATCGTTCAGCAAGGTTTTGTTTCTCACTTCCACGACGTAACGGTGCATTTTGGGCAGGGTCTTCAGGTATTCACGCAGCAACGGAACGTGCTGTTGCCTGAACATGGGTGGAAACTGAAGCAGCAGAGCCCAGAGTTTTTCTCCCAGCAAGGCAGCGCGTTCCAGAAACACTTTGGTTTCTTCCTGGCAGTCTTTCAGAATCTTCACATGCGTTATGACTTGAGGGAACTTCAACGAGAACAGGAAACCCTCCGGCGTCTGCATCTTCCACTCAGTCACGGTTTGAGCGCGGGGAATACGGTAAAAGGTGCTGTCAACCTCAACCGTCCCGAACTGCCCCGCGTAGTAGCCCAAAAACTCTTTTGCCGTCAAGCGCTTGGGGTAGAAGTTGTCTTTCCAGAAGTCGTAGCTCCAGCCCATGGTGCCAACATGCAGATTTGCCGCTACTCTTTTCCTTTGAGCATCAGCCAACTCTTCTCGCCTGCCTTTTTCAGCCTAACCAGCACGTAGCGTCCCCTAAGCTTTTCGCCATGCAGCGTGAACTCGACCATTTTCTCATCCCAAACTTTAAGTTCGTACGTGCCTTTGTCCCAGATTTTCACCGTGCCCGCGCCATAATGCCCCTCGGGAATGATGCCTTCGAAGCTCGCGTAGTCGAGGGGGTGGTCCTCGGTTTCCACGGCTAATCTTTTGTCTTCAGCGCTTTCAGGTATCCCCTTGGGAACAGCCCAGCTTTTGAGGACGCCGCCGCGTTCCAGCCTAAAATCATAGTGAAGCCTTCGAGCATGGTGTTCCTGAACCACGAAGATTCTGCCTTCGCCTTTCTTTTCCCCGTCACCCTTCGGTTCCGTTGTACCGCTGAAGTCGCGTTTCGAATGGCACTCCTCAAGCCTCTTGCCTTCCAAAAGCTGGTCCACGGTGCATTCGCTGGGCGGTTTGTCGCTTCTCAGCCTTTGGAACCTTGGCATCCTTAGCCTTCCATCGTTTGTTACTACTTGGTATAGTATTTCGCAGACAAGTTCAGGCTTCAGCCATCTTACTTCTCCAACGACCTCAGCCTCAAACGGAGCTGCATCTGTCTCCAGCTTTTGGAATGCAGCTGACAGCGCTTTGAGCGTGTCCTGCGAGAAGCCTGTTCCCACTTTGCCCACGTAAACGGGTTTTCCCTCTTTGCCATAGAGTCCTAGGAGCAGCGCGCCAAACGTGGTTTCCCTCGCTCCCGTGCCTTTCGTGTAACCGAAGATTACGCAGTCGCATGGGCGCAGCTTCTTGATTTTCAGCCAGTTGCTGCTTCTGACGCCTGGCTCGTAGGGGCTGTCTTTCTTTTTCGCCATGATTCCCTCTAATCCTTTTTCTAAAGCTGCCTTGTAGTAGGCTTCGCCTTTCTCTTCAACGTAGTCCGTCAGCAGGACATGCGCGCCTTCCTTCACGGTAGCTTCCAGAATCTTCTTCCGCTCCATCAGCGGCAGGTCAACCAGCGATTTGCCGTCTTTTTCCAAGATGTCAAAGACAACGTAGACTGCGGGTGCCCGCCTCGTTCGAAACTCAATTTCCGCGGGAGCGACTACTCTGCCTCTTTCCAGCAGGGCTTGAAAGTTCACTTTGCCCGCGTTCAAAATGACTATTTCGCCGTCCAGAACCACATTCTGCGCTTGCTGCTTGAGTTCTTCCAGCTCTGGAAAATTGTACTTCAGCTCCTTCCCGTTGCGGCTTCGCAGGCTCCACTCCTCGTTGACATATGCGATAGCTCGGAAGCCATCCCACTTCACCTCGAAAATCCAGTCTTTGCTCGAGAAAGGCTTGTTGGCAACGCGGGCGAGCATGGGTTTATAGCGGCGGTTCATTTCTTTTCCAGCTGCTTAAGCGTTTCCCTGAGCGCCACCATGAGTCCTTTAACTTCTTCCTGCGGCGGTTTCTCAACGATTATGGCTTCGCCTTTCAGTTTCTTCTCAATCAGCGCCTTAACTTTCTCTCGGTAAGTGTCTTTGTACTCGGTTATGTCGAATTCGCCTGAAAGGTCAGAAACGATTTTCACAGCCAAGTCTAACTCGGCTTTTTCGGGTTCTTTCAGTTCTTTTGCTTCTTCGAAGTCTTGCGGGTCCACCACGTCATAAGCGTACCTCATCGTAGTCAAGACAAGCGTGTCTCTGTATACGTGCACCAGCACAGGATACTCTTTCGTGCGCAGCGTTATCCTTCCCGCTCCCGCCTTGCCCATCTTCTTAAGCGCCGCCAGAAGCAGACTGTACGCGTCCTTGCTCTTGTCAGGCAGCAACACGTAGGAACTGTAGAAGTAAACTGGGTCCACGCTGAAGTAATCAACGAACTTGTCAACACGTATCCGCTTATCCGACTCAGGCTTAACAGCTTCCAGTTCTTCTTTGCCGAAAACCACGAACTCGTTCTTGCTGACCTCGTAGCCTTTCACAACCTCTGGCCACGGAACAACCTTCCCATCTTTGGTGCACACCTTCTCGTACTTCAAAGGCTGGCTGTCTGTTTTGTGCAGGAAATGGAAGCTCACGCCTCGATCATAAATCATAGCGTACAGTTTTACGGGAACATTGACCAAGCCGATGGTTAGGCTTCCTGTCCAGATGGGTCTTCTCGAGACGGATGCTTTGGTTTTTTTCTCCAAGTTTATTTGTCCTCCAGTTTTTGCGGGTTTTTAAAAACGTCTATCCATGGGTCTTTCCTTAGACCAAACACAGTAAAAATATTGAACTCGGCTGGCTTTATCTCTTTCTTAACTTCGCTCCACTCCAATGGCGTTGAAACAGTAGCGTCAGGCGTCACTCTCAAACTGTAGGGGCACACCATCGTTCGCCCGACAGAATTCTGGAGGTAATCCACGAAGACCTTGCCTGGTTTTTTGGTGTCCACAAACTCTGAAACCACTTTGTCCGACTCTTTAGCTACCTGCTTCCCAATGGCGTGCACGAAAGCTCTTGTTTCCTCGAAAGCATATGCCCGCCTTATGGGAACGAGAACATGCAATCCTTTCTTGCCTGAAGTTTTCACGTAGGACCTGAGGCTCAGCTGGTCAAGTTTTTCCTTTAGCAGAAGCGCGACTGTGGCGGCATCGTCGATGGTGGCTGGCGGTTCAGGGTCAACGTCGAAGAAAACGAAGTCAGGCTTCTCACGGTCGTCCACCCTGGATAGCTGCATGTGTATTTCCACTGCCACCATATTTTTCAGCTATATTAGCGTGTCCAAGTCATTGCAGAGAATGTAGTTCACGCTGCGCTTCGCCGTTTCCGAGTAAAAACGCACAGTTTTGACCCAGTCAGGCATACCTTGGGGAGCGTCTTTCGCGTAGAAGCCTTCTTTGTCTACGCCGTCGGGAAACCTCGTCAGAACCAGCGGTCTGTCCGCTAAGAAAGGCAGCATTTTGGGGGCGATTTTAATGTAGTACTCGATGAATTGAGCTTTGGCGATTTTCAGTTTAGGATACAATATTTTGTCGAGGTTACTGAAACTGACTTTTGTAAGTTTCTCAGCCATGTTTGCGTCACCCAAGAAGCCAATGTTAGTTCAATATGGAAAAGGTTTGGGCGAGAATTTAAACTAAACTGCCAGTTCCAAAACTCTCTTGCAGAGCTAGTTTGATGGAACTAGTTTGATTTCAAAGAGTTGAGGCCAGTTTTTTCCCGTTACGAAGAGCTTGTCGTTTTTTGCGTCGTAGGCGATGCCGTTTGGCACGTTTTCCGCGTTTAGAGCCATTGAGCTTTCCAGCTGTGTCAGGTTTATCCAAGCTTTAACTTGCCCTGTTTCTGGGTTGATTATAGCTATTTTCTGTTGTGGCCAAATGTTGGCGTAAACGTCGCCTTTGACGTATTCAAGCTCGTTGAGTTCGCTCACAGAAATGTTGCCGTCATGCACCTCAACATGCCCAATATTCTGGTGAGTTGCTGGATCCAGAAAGTAAAGTTTGTCTGTGCCGTTGCTCATGATTAAGCGATTGCCGTCAAACGTGATTCCCCAGCCTTCCGTGGAGTAAGAGAAATTGCTCAGCATGTTGAGGGAGTTTTTGTCGTAGATGAAGCCCATGTGTTCCCGATACGTTAACTGGATGATCGTATCGTTGATTATGGTGATGCCTTCGCCGAAAAACTGGTTCGGCAATGCAACTTCTTGAAGAACGTTGCCAGTCTCCAAATCCACGCGCCGCAATGTGGAGCGGCCGTAGAGTCCTGTGCTTTCGTAGAGAACGCCATCTGCAATCGCTAAACCTTCCGTGAAAGCGTTTCTGTCATGTGGATAAGCGTTGACAACTGAGCCAGTGTAACGTGGCGTGGTGGAACTTGGCGGTTCCCTGTTCATAGTTGAAACCAGAACGATGCCGCTGAGCAGAAGCACTACTAGAACCGCCAATATGACTGCTATGTGCCGCTGTTTCATGGTTTCTCAGTACTGCTTTCTCATTAATAGGCGCATGCTTCAGAAACAGGTTTTCCCTCACCAAGCGAAACGGGACAACCACAATTGCGCATTGCAGACTCGAAAGGGCAAAACACCAAAAACCTTAAGAATAGCTGGCAATCTACTTGTGGTGTCAAAAATACACAAAGGTTGAATAGATTTGGCAGTCGAAGGTTTTTTCGAAAACAAAAGGCAACCAGTTGAAGCCAAAGTCGGCGAGTTAACGCCACAATCCAGAGCTGTTAACGTCACCGCAAAAGTAGTTTCGAAGAGCGAAATCAGAGAAATACCCATGGGAAGAGACGGATCAGCACACAAGGTCTGCGATGCATTAGTCGGCGACGAAACAGGCACAGTTTACCTTACACTCTGGGATGACAACAT
>CAYGVV010000096.1:0-6835 GCA_964353395.1 uncultured Candidatus Bathyarchaeia archaeon
TACGTCACGGCAGCCGGAGCGAAACCCGGAGACAAACTCATCCTAACCAAAAGCGCAGGCATCGAAGGCACCGCCATCTTAGCGTCTGACCGAGAAAAGGAACTGAAAAAAACCCTCGGCGCCACCATGCTGCAGAACGCCAAAAACTTCTACAGCCAAATAAGCGTAGTGAAAGACGCCTTAACCGCATGCAAAACAGGCGGAGTCCACGCCATGCACGACCCCACCGAAGGCGGAGTTGCAGGTGGAATCCACGAGATGGCAGACGCGACGGGCTTGGGTGTGAAGGTTTTTGGGGAGCGGATTGCTGTGCAGTCTGAGACCGCTAAAATCTGCAGATACTTTGAGATTGACCCTTTGCAGCTTATCGGTTCAGGCGCGTTGCTCATAGCCGCAGACGAGGCAAAAGCAGGGGCGACCATTGAAGCTTTAAGGAGGCAGCAGATTCAAGCTTCAGTCATAGGAGAATTCCTTGGTGACACGGCACAGCGAATGCTAACGCGCGAAAACGGAGAAGCGCACGTTTTACCGCGACCTTCGTCGGATCATCTTTGGCTCGCCCTCGCCAAATAGGGAGGGGAAATAAAAAAAGAATGTGTGACCTTTCAATCGTAATAGCTACAAAGAACGAGCAAAAATACATAGCTAACACTTTGAACCATCTGCAAATATCCATGAATGAAGCAGAGAAGCTAGGCATAACAACAGAACTGCTCATAGTTGACAGCAGTGAAGAAAATACCCCGGATATAGCCAGAAAATTCACAAAAAAAGTATATTGCTTACCGCCTCAAGGCGTTTCAAAAGCGAGAAATTACGGCGCTGCAAAGTCTAGCGGTCGCATTCTGGTTTTTATGGATGCAGATACAATAGTGCAGAAAAAAACAGTAGTTGACGTCTTTAGCACCTTTAGAAACGAATCTACTGTTTCTGCAATAGCCTATGTCTCACCAACTTGGCATAATGAACTATCCTCTTCTGTAAGGATGTTCTACATAGTTGACTGGGTGTTCATCAAAGCTTGCGGATTGATTCCGTTTCTGATATGGTTCTATAACAGAGGAGACATCGTGGCAATCAGAAGAGACACTTTCAACGAAATAAAGGGCTTTAACGAAACCTTGTACATGATGGAAGTAACTGATTTGCTTGGCAACGCTTCAAAACATGGGAGAATCAAAGTTCTGCCTTCTCCCGTTTTTGAATCAAGCAGAAGACTGAAAGAATGGGGCGTGCTTAAAAGCTACAGAATTTGGTGGAGAAATTATTTAATTTTCTACCTGTTTAAGCGATTGCACGAGGCAAACTATGAAGTAATCAGGTAAGGCCAGAGTCAAAAAGGAACTATTTTCGGTTCCCCATCAATAATTGGTATGCCGCGTATGCTGTATAAAACCCGTATGCCGCTGTTAATTCTGTGATCAGTTTAAAGCTCCCAAATCTAATGGCGTCCGTTATGATGTTTAGGCTTCCTCGAAGAGTCCAAACAGCCTGCGGTCTGTAATGAATGCAGTACGGGTCATAACACGCCACTACCCGGTAGCCTTTTTGGGTTATCCAGTTTTTGATGTAGGCGTCCTCGAAAACGTGGAGGTTTACTGGAATTCGTATGTCTTTAACGGATTCTGTGCGGATGAGGGTGTCATGGGTGCCGCCTCTGAGGTCAAATATTTTCATGGTTACCCGAAGGAACATCTTTAGCGTTTTTTGGCTGTGGATGGTGGACCAGACTTCTATTCCCCAGACTGCGCCCACAGTTTCGTCTATGTACTGCATGGCTTTTCGGTACCAGTCTCTGCAGAGGACAACGTCGCTGTCGATGAAGATGAACCATTCCGCGTTGACGTTTTCGATGCCTTTCTGCCGTGCCGTGGCTCGGGTTCCTTTGTCGTGGATTATTTTGACGTTGCGGTATTCTTCGTTGAATTGGTTCAGGATTTCCAGTGTGCGGTCTGTGGAGCCGCCGTCCACGGCAATCAGTTGCCTGACGGGCACGTTTTTGTAGATTGATTCGAGGCATTGCTCTAGTTTTCTGTCGCTGTTCAGGGTTAACAGTACTACGTCTACGAAGTCCATTCGCTGCGCCTCGGTTGATGGTGTTGTATGGTTTACGGTTCAAACCTAAAAACTTTGGCGCTGTCTCCCATCGGGGAGTCTCTTTTTTTTCTGTTTGCCGTGAGTTTAGGCGTTTCCCCAACTTGTGGCGTGTCTGTTCTTCTGCTGGAACATTATGGTTCTTCAGGGAGAGCTAATAGGAACATGCAAAATAGCATACGTGAAGCGGACAAATGAAAACTGAACCATGAAGGCGAAGATATTGACTCAGAAATTTGCTTTGGCAGCGATTACGGTTGTTCTAATAGTGAGCCTTGCCGCAAACGTCTATTTCTGCTCGCAACAAGGCGTTTTTGCCTCAGATGGCAGTCTTCAAGCGCAAGCAGCAGACCTTCAAAGCCAACTGGCAAACCTCAGCAGCCAAATGAGCAGTCTTCAAGGTGAAAATGCGAATCTTACAACGCAGATAGCAGACCTTGAAGATCAAGCGGCAAGCCTCAGTAACCAAACAAGCAGCCTCCAGAGTGACAACTCCAAACTTTTAGGTGAAAAGGCAAATCTCCAAAATCAGTTAAGCCTGTTGAGCCAGGGGAAGGTTCCTGCAACGTTAGTTACGAGGCTGGGCGCGAATGATATGAGGTACAATTATTCGGGTCAAGACCTCCGCTTGTATATCACGGGTGAGGTGTGGAATGTTGGAACGGAGGCGGCTGTGAACTGCAGTCTCCATGTGGTGCTCTACCAAGGGGACACGGTGGCGAAGGACACTTACATAAAACTGGGCACTATCAACGGCGGGTCTTACACGGGAGTGACGAGAAACATCTACTATAGGGGTGACGCGTTGACAAACTGGACCATAATCCCCGAATATGCCTGACGGCAGTTCACCGTCTGTTGAGAATGTGGAGATTCATGAGATGAAGGGCAAAAAATCAGAACGCCACCGTACTTAACTTGAGATATACTGCCATATCATGAGAAAAATTTAAAAAGCACTTTAATCCCGGGAAATAATATTACCTCAAATTGCACAAACTTTAAATTAACAAAAAAATTAGCTTTGTTTTAAGGAGAATCCCAAAATGAATAAAAAACAATTACGCTTAGTTGGATTTTCAGGAATACTCTTATTGATAGCTAGCTTTGCAGTCGCCACAGTTTCTGCATTTCCAGAAAATGTGGTCAGAGAAAAAACCTTTGTAACCTACTATTATGGGTACCCCCTTGGCACACCTGGCACCGACTCTTACAACGTATACGCATACGATGGAATACATTGGGCAGCAGGTAAATTGCCGATAACCTATTATGTCAGTTCTAAAGGCGCTCCATCAGGTGTAATTTCAGCAGTCAAGAATGCCTTTGAAACATGGGATGCTCTGGTCGGTGACAAACTGTTCAAAGACAGCGTGCAGAGCATAAATGCTGCTGGCAATAAATATGATGGCAAAAACGTGGTTTCATGGAGCAGACTTGGGCGAGGGATAATTGCTCAAACCACTGTTTGGTACAATACGAAAACACTCGAAATAGTTGAGTTTGGAATGGTTTTCAGTACAGCTTACAAGTGGGGTATTGATGCCGACGGGGAAGGTCCTAAATATGTTTTGACCAAGGCTTTTGACGTCCAAGATATCGCTACCCACGAAGCTGGACACACACTAATGCTTGAAGACTTGTATATGCCCGAAGCTAACGCTTTAACAATGTACGGGTACGGTAGTTATGGACAGACGTATGCAATAAGCTTAGGCGTAGGCGATATCAGCGGAATAAAAGCTATCTATCCATAGACCAAAAAGGTTACTCTTTTTCCTTTTTTATTTTTACTAACAAAAATGCCTGTTTATGTTTGGTTGTTAGAATAAAGCATCGAAGGTTTGGGCATTTTCACGTACAGATATACTGTCACATCTTGAGAATAGCTGAGGAGAATTAATAATCAACGTTTTCTCAATCGGGAATAATGGGTTTCAGATTAATGAAAACAAGTTTCTTTAAATAGTTTCTTCATATAAGGGGGTATAGTCTTTTCCGAGCAACAGAGCGAACAACCCAGCAGACAGCAGCAGAAATGCACAGGTCGCACTTTTCAGCAGCTAACCGCAGCCAAAAAGACCCAAATTACAAAAAACAACAACTCCCTCACTCTCCCATGCAACCCAAAGAGCCAAAAATCGAAACATGGTTTTTATAGTTCAGGTCCAAATACTTTGGGTATTAACAAAACAGTTGAGTGACCATTCTTTGAAACTCAGCAAAGCCGCAAACGTCGCAGCACGTTCGCTAGTCCCCAACAAACCCCACCACGTCCAATGGCTAATCACCAGAAAATGCAATTACAAATGCCTAGGCTGCAACGTCTGGAGAGAACAAGACCAGAGAGAACTGTCAGCCGACGAAATCAAACGCGGACTAGACATACTCAAAAAACTAGGCGTAGTAGAAATCGTCTTTTCCGGAGGAAACCCACTCCTAAGAGAAGACGCAGCAGAAATAATCGAGTACGCATCCCGCTACTTCATAACCACAGTATACGACAACGGTAGCATGGCAGCAGAAAAAATCGAATCCCTACGCAACGTAGACTTCGCAGCCATCTCCATAGACAGCCTAGACCCAGCCAAAAACGACTACATAAAAGGCGTAAAAGGCTCTTTAGACAAAGCCCTGCACTCCGTGGAAACACTGCAGAAAGAGGGAATAAATGTTGCAGTGACCCCCACAATCTCCCAACTAAACCTCAACGAAATCATCGACATCACAAACCACTTCACACAAAAAGAAATCCCCGTCTGGTACTGCCTATACTCCTTCGACCTCTCCGCAGACGCAAACCAACTTTTCAGAATCGGCAAAGTAAATGACCAGTTCGTAATAAAAGACAACCAAGCCATGGTTAAACTATGCGACTCACTCATGCAAATGAAAAAGAAAAATAAAAGAATCCTAATGACAACCAAACTCCTCAAAGCCATGAAAAGCCTCTTCGACGAAAACCGCAGAACATGGAGTTGCCGCGCCCTGCAAAACTTCTTCATCATAGACCACTTGGGCAGAATCGGCGGATGCCACAGCCACAACTTCGCAGGGTCAATTTACGACCTACCCAAAACATGGGACAGCAAAGAGTTCAATGTACTACGCAAAACCTACCGCCAATGCACACAATGCACATACTTATGCTACATTTTTTACTCCCTGCACGGAGGACCATACGGAAACTTGTCATTAGCCAAAGAACAATGGAAAAACGCAAAACTCCTCCTACAGGGAAGCAAACATTAAGCGTCAAGTTTTGGCAGAAAATTAAGGATACTCCCAATCGCCGGAATTAGTACAGCGTCATATTCATGGTCTTCTTCAATGTTCATTATGAAAGGAATCGGCACCACCTGAGTTGCCACCCCTAAAAAGTTACCCATTATCAACCGTGGACCAGCATCCCTCGGCTTTTTCAGCTCAAGAACCGTGGGCAGAAACATAACAAACAGAAGAATCGGCATTCCCAAAACAACTACAGCAAACACCGAAGATAAATCCAGAATCATTCAGGGTCGCTCCAACATATGGTTCGGTTCGAAATATAACAGTTTCCGTTGCCCAAATGCTGAGTCTTAGCCCAATGATTATGGTTTCTTCTAAGGATTTTGGATCCAAGAAGATCCAGAAAAGCCTTAGCACAGATGGGTATATTGTAGAAAAAAGTGAAAATAAGAAGCGGAATCAGCCAGTGGATTCTTTGCCTTCCATCCAAGTGCGCGCCAATTCCCACTTCAAAAAATGGAGCAAAGTTCCCTACAAAACTGTAAAAAGAAATCGGGACCGAAAACCAAAGTACACCGACAAGCCTTGAAGATTCAAGGAAAAGCATAGGGACTCCAATAATGAATGAAAGAAGAACTATCAGGGGCATGAAATAAACGTTCAACAGCAGCAAACCATCAACTTTCTCTTTTGCCTTCAACTTTTTGCTTTTCAAAACCCCTAACGAATGCCTGAAGCAGCACTGCATGTGTCCCCTTGCCCACCTGTACCTTTGAGTCCAATACGCCCTCCAATTATCCACTGCTTCTTCATAACATTCAGCATCGCCCACATAACGGACTTTATAGCCTGCAAGGTATACTCTGAAAGTTAAGTCTGTATCTTCCGCCAAGATAGATTCGTCCCAGCCGCCTAACTTTTCCAGCAGACTCCGCCTGAAACCGCCGACCGTGCCCCCGAACTGGGCGATTAATCCTAGATTGTCGCGTGCTTCTTGGTCAACTCTGTATCCGCCTATTCGCTCCAACGCCACTAGCCGCGTTACGATGTTTTGTGGCTCGTTTAGGACGACCACTCGCCCTTGCACTGCGCCAACACTCGGATCTGCAAACGGTTTTACAAGTTTCTCCACGATGTCTTTTTGAGGGTAGTAATCTGCGTCGAAGCAAAGTATAATCTCGCCTTTTGAACGCTTGAAGCCAGCGTTCATGGCTGAAGTTTTTCCTTTGCCGCCGACTTTTTTGTCTCGATGTACCACTTCTATAAACTCATACCTTCTTGAATACTCATCCGCAATCTGCCCGGTGCGGTCAGAGGAGGCGTCATCGACGACTATGACTTGCATTCCAACCTTGTAATAAGTCAACTCTACCATTTGCTGCAATAATCGCCCAATCACTCTTTCTTCGTTGCGCGCTGGAATAAGGATAGAAACAGATGGGGCATACTCCAAGTTCGCTGGGGCAGGGGCAGGTTTGGCTTTTTTGGCTCTTCTCAGAACGGTTAAGGT
>CAYGVV010000097.1:0-6835 GCA_964353395.1 uncultured Candidatus Bathyarchaeia archaeon
CAAATGTGTCACAGGCAGCATAAACTTCAGCGAGTTCAACATTGCTTGTACTTTGTAGAAACAGGACTTTATCTTTCACCCCTAGTTCTGCACTTAGCCTAGCTAGCATGTCTTTTTCTCTGACAGTGTCCAAAATTAGTCTGACGTCATCATGTCTTTTAGATAAGATGTGAAGTGCTCTTATCAAGTCTGGTCTTCTAGCATAAACACTCCTGCCAATGAACAGCAGAACAAATGAGTGTTCAAGGCCATGTTTCCTTCTGAGATTTTCTCCCGAGGCGTTGTGGAATAACTCAGCGTCCACTCCAGTTCTCACTATTCTGGAGGGCTTGTGGTACGCTTTCTTGATGTATTCCTCGGAAACGTGCGACAGAACCATAATCTCATCGATGTACTCCACTGACACCCTGTCTAGCAGCTCAAAAAGGGGCCAGTTAATCTTGCGTAAGCCTTTTCTTTCTTCTGGAGAAAAAAACCAGTAAGGCGGTTCATTGCACATCCACACTACTGGTACATTCAATCTTTTTTTCGCGAGAAAAGCAGCCCATTCGGTAGGGAAGTTATGGTTGTTGATTATGTCAAACCCTTTGGGTATTTTCCTTCCTAGTTCAAGCATGCCTGGGACTTCAGATGTGTAAAATTGACGTCCCACGATTTCCCGCATCCAGTTTCTTAAACTTGACCCTTTGCCAACTTCTTTCTGCGGTGTCTGAAGAATTTTACGCGCAGCTACTTGAGGGGTCATTACGCGCGGCAGTCTTCCCTTCAGTGGGTGCGGTATCACGGTTATCTTCACTTTCTGGAAGTATTCCGGGTAGCTGTCTTCGTTAATGGCATTCGTGAAAATCTCAACTTCGTGTCCTATCTTTTCCAGTTCGATGGCAAGCCTTAAGATTTGTCTTTCTCCACCAGCACGCGCGGAAAATGGAGTGTGAATCATCGCTATCTTCATGTTGTGTCTTACTCTCGCATTTTGTTTCTCAACCACAATGTTAAGGTTTAGCTATATAGATGTGTTTCACAATTCGTTTTTTGCAGGTTCTTTCAAAGCTAAGCGCATAGACTTCAACATAGACTATAAGGAGTTCATAATGGAGAACGCAGAACACGGGGGGTCCCACAAGGGAACCTCCCCAAGAATTTGCTGAGACACGTAACATAGCATGCGAGCGAAAAAGATTTTATACTTGTGTACGGGTCATGAACCAAGGTTTGGTAGAATCATGCAGATTAAGACACGGAAGACCTGCAGGGTTTGCGGGTCAAGCAAACTGATTCCAATACTATCATTAGGCAACCAGTTTGTAACTAATTTTGTCGAAGAGCCTGACAAGGATTATCCCAAGGGGCCTTTAGACCTTGTTTTATGCAATGCCGAAGATGGTGGCTGTGGACTACTGCAGCTGAAGCACACAATGGAACGTGACGTCCTCTACAAAAAATACTGGTACAAGTCTGGAATAAGCACCACCATGGTTAAAGCCTTAGCAGAAATTACTTCCGCCGCCAAGCGGATAGTAAATTTGTCCTCCGAAGATCTTGTTGTCGACATAGGTGCAAACGACGGAACACTCTTGAGGCAGTACAAAATTCCCGGGTTGATAACTGTCGGTTTTGAGCCTTCAAACCTGTGGAAGCTGGGAACTGAAGGCAACTCGAAGATAATTAACGATTATTTCAATTATGCCTCTTTCCAAAGAGAACTTGGAAGCAAGAGAGCAAAAGTGATCACGAGCGTAGCCATGTTCTATGATCTGGAAGATCCAAACACATTCGTCGAGGACATCTGGAAATGTCTGGATGTGAACGGTGTGTGGATAATACAAATGAACTACTTGGGCTTAATGATAGAGAACAACACTTTCGACAACATCAGCCACGAACATCTCGAATACTATTCTCTGTTGTCTCTGTCAAACCTGCTTGAGAGGCACGACATGGAAGCCTTTGACGTTGAACTGAACGACGTGAATGGCGGCAGTTTCAGAATATACGTCAAGCACAAGAACGGAAACGTAAAGGGATTTCCAGGCTGTGAAAAAAGGCTGAAAAAGCAAAAGAACTACGAAGAAAAAATGGGTTTTGACAACAGCAAAATCTACGACAAATTTGCAGCGCACATAGAGAAAGCAAAAAAAGAAACAGTAGCCTTCCTGAAAAAAGAAATGAAGAAAGGAAAGAAAATATTCATCTACGGAGCTTCCACTCGCGGCTTGGTTGTTCTACAATATTTTGGCATAGACAAAGCCTTAATCACTTGTGCTGCAGACATGAACCCTGACAAGTGGGGGAAGTACATCGTTGGGACAGGTATCCCAATTGTGTCCGTCGGAGAATACAGGAAAAAGAAACCTGATTATCTGCTCGTCCTACCCTATCACTTCATCGAAGAAATTCAGGAGCAAGAAAGGGAATTTTTAAAAAAGGGCGGAAAAATGATCGTGGCTATACCCCACTTCAGAATAATAGCTGATGATTCTGGTAGCTAATTTGCAAACCACGCTACGGTCTTCTTAGCGGCTAATCTTCAAATCGAAAACTTAAAGCTTATATCTCACTTCATGAGGATTGCGTTAAAGAGACTGCAACATGACGATTAAAATTCGAACAGCCGTCCTATTAGTCGGTGGCGCTGGTCTCCGAATGCGCCCTCTTACGGAAGACTTGCCCAAATGCATGATTCCGTTGCATGGAAAACCCCTAATTTATTGGACACTAAATTGGCTAAGAGACAATGGTTTCGATCATGCTGTGCTGGGTGTTTCCTATCGGAAGGAAGTTGTGATGAAATACGTTAAGGAAACCCCTTTTGGCATAAAAGTGGATTTTAGCGAACACACGCAAGAGGGAGAAACCGGTGAAGGATTTCGACTTGCAATCAAAAGGCATGTTGAAGACGAGAACTTTTTAGCTCTGAACGGGGACGAGTTGACTAATCTTAATCTTCAAAATTTCGTTGATTTCCATCTCCAGAACAAAGGCGTGGCGACTATAGCTGTTTCACCAATGCCTTCACCTTTTGCGGTACTTGAAACGGAGGGAAACAACATAGTTGGGTTCAAGGAGAAACCTGTTCTCAAAGACAAACTTATCAGCACAGGCATATACGTCTTTAACCACGCGATTTCGGATTATTTGCCATTTACAGGTTCTATGGAACGGCTGACTTTTCCGGTCCTTGCCGCAAAAAGGCTGCTTAAAGCGTACAAGCTAGGCGAGAATGAAAAGTGGTTAACTATTAATAGCGTCAAAGATTTATCTATTGCAGAACAAGAATTCAACTCACTAAGGAGACAGTGAACCATGAAAGTGCTAATAACAGGAATACTTGGCTTTATAGGGAGTCATCTTGCCGAGCAACTGGTCAGCAACGGAGACGAAGTTTACGGAGTTGTCCGTCGCGTGGCGAACAGAAACTTGGAAGCAGTTGGAAAAATTCTAAGAGACATAACTTTGATTTCTGGGGACATCACAGACTACGCGTCTACTCGCAATGCAATAAGAACCGCGAATCCCGATGTCGTTGTACATTTAGCTGCGCTAAGTCCAGTGCGCGACTCATTTGAGCGTCCTTTCGAGTATCAACAAGCCAATCTTACGGGCACGATGAATGTTGCGCACGCCATGCTGGAGCTTCCCGACCCGCAAACCAGAAAAATAGTTGCTGCTTCAACAGCGGAAGTGTACGGTTTGCAGGAGAAGGAACCGTTAAAAGAAAGCCTTCCTCTGAAGCCTTCCAGTCCCTATGCCGTGAGCAAAGCAGCAGGTGATTTATACCTGCAGATGATGTTTCATACGTATGACTTGCACGGGTCTATAATGAGACCTGCCAACTCTTACGGGAGAAAATTCGACACCAGTTTCCTCATTGAATATTTGGTCACTCAGATGCTTAAAGGCGAAAACGTGTACATTGGTGCTCCTGACTCCGTCAGAGATTACATGTACGTGGATGATCACGTGAATGCCTACTTGCTCGCCATAAAGAGCGCTAAGGCAGACGGGCAAGTTTTCAATGCTGGAACAGGAATTGGCATAACCAATAGAGAACTGGCGGAATTGATAGCTAAAAGAATTGGGTATAATCGGAAAAAGATTAAGTACGGGTCATATCCTCCTGGTTATCCGTTTCGCCCAGTCATTTCGGATCAACCATACATAGTTCTGGACGCGACAAAAATCAAAAAGGCCTTGAATTGGTCGCCTAAGTTTAGCCTGAGCGAGGGACTTGATAAGGTCATCTCCTACTTCAAAAAGTAAATAACCCTTTTTTCTCTGCGTTATTTTATATAACAGAACTTCGAATCATGTAAGTAAAAAGAAACTCGGGATAGCTTTGGTTGGCAAAGTCGATTTGGTTATGTGGACTAAGAATGGTTCACGAACGCTACCTTTTGTTCTGAAACGGATTAACCAGGTCATACCAAGCGCGTCTGTGAATAACCGACTATTAGTTGATGATCAAAGCACGGATAGCAGCCGAGAGATAGCAGAGTCCTTCGGGTGGCGTGTTATCCCTAACGAGGGAAACGGCATAAGCAATGGAGCAAACACGGCTCTTAAGCAGGTTGAAACAGAGTTTTTCGTCAGTTTCGAGCAGGACTTGCTTTTGGCTCGAGACTGGTGGCAGAAGTTACCCCGGTACTTGTCAGATCCGAAAGTTGCTGTCGCTTCTGGGATACGGTTTGTGAACTACCCCTTGTCGATTAAGCGCATTGAGGAGTACTCCGCAGAGAATTATCGGAAGTCGGAGAAGGAGGGGCTGTATTCTCCCTACGTCAAGACACTGGACAACACCATCTACCGTACCGACGTCATAAGGCGACTCGGCGGTTTTCCCGCGATTCCGGGCTCTGTCGGCGTGGACTGGTCCATGTCTCAACGCGTGTTTCTGGGGGGTTACCGATGGAAGGTCGACTACAACGTTGTGTCGGTGCATCTGCGGCATGGATTAAAGGGCGAGCTAGCGCACAACTACTGGTACGGAACTTGTTCCGACGAGTTGGAGCGTTCGATGTTCCAGCGAAACGCCAGTGCGCGGAGAATGCTTTTGCGTTTTCTTTTCAGTCCCATACGAGGTCTAGAAATCGCTGTCAAGAAGAGGGCGCCAGAGGCGATTTACATTTACCCGTTAATGCGTTTGAGTTATCTGCGGGGCGTGTTCGACGGTAGACGAAGAGCGGTTCGCTGAGGTAGGCTTGTCTCCTAAGTGTGTTAGGGAATTATTTTCTTGATTAGTCTTCTCATTCTGTAGGTCTGCAGGTACCTCACATAAGGCTTAATCGGGTATTCAGTTTCGTCTAAGAACCGCGCCTTTAGATACCCCGCTATGAGTCCTGGGCTGCGGTTTCTTACCGCTCTAAAGAGTAAAAAGTACCCGTAGTAACCCAGTTGGTAGCTAGTGTAGCCTTTGATGAAGTCTTTCTTGAAGCCTGGTGGACGCAGCGCCCAGCTTGTTATGTCGTCGAAGCGTTTGGTCTGGAACCCAAGCATCTCAGCGTAGACGTTATGGTAGAAGTCCCACGCGGGCACGGGTTTCATGATTTGTCCTCCGTTGATTTTGAGCCAGCAATCCTTACTGTATAGTCTGTTGCAGCCGTAGACGTACGGGATAAGCCCCAGCATTAGACCTGTTTGAGCTTGTCCTCCGAGGCGTCCGCAGGCGATGCCAATTTTCTTGTCTTCTTCGAGTTTGGCTGCGAGTTTTTCGTAGTATCGTGGTTCCAACACGGTGTCTGCATCTAGCACGGCGAGGTAGTCAAAGTTGTCCAGGAGTTTTGAGCCTGCCGCGAGGACGTAGGGGACGCGTTCCACCATGGATTTTTTCTGGACTGGCATCCGAACGAGTTGGATGCTTTTGTATTTGGATATTTTTTGGAGGGTTTTGTCGGTTGAGCCGTCGTCGACGATGATTATCTGGGTGAGTTTGAGTGTTTGCTGCATGAGTGCGGTCAGGCATCTTTCGATGAATTGTTCTTCGTTGTAGACTGGAATTATGAGGCTGATTCTCAAGCTGTTTGAACCTTCGCGGGGGTTTGTTCTGGTTATTGTTTTCACGTTCCTATATCTCTTGCTAAGAAAAAACATCTGAGTTTGCACGTGTGAAAATGAGAGTTGGCGTTGACGCGGTTGCCTGTGGTTCACTTTGCTTTAGGTTTTTGTTTTCAGGCAGAGTTCTATGTAGCGCACCCAAGTTGGTATGGGTGACTCGATTTTCTCCAGTGCTGTTTTGGTGTTGATTTTGTGTTTTTCGGGGTTTTGGAGTATTTTTTTCGCGTTTTCAATTATTCTGTCTTTGTTTCTGATGATTTGGACGGGGAAGCCTTTCTTGTGGAGGTATCGTGCTTGTACGTCCCAGAAGTGGAAGTTTATGGTTGGGATTCCGCAGAGAGCGGTTTCTCTGCATGCGGTGCCGCCGCTGCCTACCATCAGGTCTATGTAGGGGATGAGTTGGGCGGTTAGCACAGGCTTCGGTGATATCCAGATGTTGTTCAGGCCTTTGAATCTGGTTTTTTCTTGTTCGTAGCGTGGGAGGCAGACGACTGTGGCTATTTTGGTGAGTTCTTTTAGGAGTTGTTGTGTGTCTATTTTGACTTCTTTGCAGTAGCTGGCTTGGTATTCTACATCCCTGAAAAGTATCACGGGTTTCTTGTTAGCTAGGTCTAGTAAGAATTTGGGTTTTTCGAATTCTGTGCCCTTTAGCCATGCGAGTTCTTCTAGTCCGTCGTAGAGTATTATGTGGTTTTTGGGGATGCCGAATTTGCTCCATGATTTTCCAAAACTTACGGGTGCGATGAGCCAGTCTACTAAGGGTGCGGCGAGTTTGGCGACGTGG
>CAYGVV010000098.1:0-6830 GCA_964353395.1 uncultured Candidatus Bathyarchaeia archaeon
CGAATCTTGCGTGTATAACATACTTTATGGTAAATGTTTGGGATGTTCCCGTAAGTGTTAGCCTCCTGTTTGTGATGTTTATGTTATAGATGATGGCATGAGTCGAGTTTAACTTGGTGCTCATGCGCACTGTTAATTGTTATTATGTATTACTGTCACTTAGATGTTGGCTGTGTTTAATAATATTTGTGGTGCCGCAATACGCTTTTCAGGGCATAGCAAATGTGCAACTGGGTTGAGTGGCGTCTGTTGTGTAATTTTTTGTCTATACCCCTCTTTAAATAGATTCAACTGGAGTGTAGAACTGGAACTTGACTAAGCTTTGGTGACTAGCTGCTCGGAAAAGACTATAGCCCCCTTATTTAAAGGCGGAAACGGGGCTGGCGTTGTCTCCAAATTGGTTTGTGTTGTTTTGTCTGTGCTTGTTTGGGCTGTTCTGCTTCTTTCATTTAGCGTATATGCTTGGTTTTTATGGCAGAAACAATAGTCTCGAGAAAATTAAGAGACAGAGCCAACGCAGGTAGAACTTCCGTAGGAATGGGGTGTTCTTTTGGGAGAACAGTTTGTTCTTGCGCAAGAGTAATATTGTGTGTTTGAGATATTTTGTTGTTGGTGGTAATGGTGAGGTGCACTGTGCGGGTTTCTGTTTCCGCGGTTGTTGCAGTTTTGTTGACTGGTCTGTGTTTTTCGGCGTTTCCGCAGTTTAGCACGTTCAACTTTGCACATGCATCATCCACGTTGCCTGTTGGCGACGCCGAATATGCGAACGGCACGCTTGTTTCTCCTCATTCGTTGGACGTTTGGTACGATTGGATTAACGTTTCGGGCACCCAAGTCGTTAGTTACGCGCATTGCGTTCCCTCCGATTTTCCCTATCCTCATCCCATCGCTTACATAATTGGACAGCACCTTCAGTTGGCAGACGGCACAGAAGTTTTCGTGGCAAGCGCGTTGGACGGGATGGAGGTTTACCGCGACCTGAACGGCGACGGCATACCTCAGGCGAACTTCACTTCAGGAGAAAGCGAAATCCTGTACTTCATGTACTCCAACATGAGCGACGCCGCTACTATGACAGCCATCCAGAAAGTGACAGAAAACGACACCGCGCACTATCAATGGAGCTTCACGTACCAAAATGTCTACGCTTATCTCCAGAATGCATCCACCCACAGAGGCGTCGATGTAAGGTTCAAGTTGGATCATCTCACGCTCAGCTATGATTTCAGCGTGAACGGAAACATCTCAAACCTCAAAACCAACTTCGACATTGGAGAAGCCAAAGACATCCAAGTGTTTAACCCTGACACCGTGGACTACGAGGATTCTACAGCTTTCTCATTCAGCGAACTAAGCTTGTCGCTTCTCTACGCGACAGCAACTTACGCTTCAAAGCCATACTCAACCTCTGTGAACGGTCAACCCTACAATTCCTCAACTACGCAGGACTCAGCCGTCGACGCAGAAATCGCGCAGGTAGCGGTCGGCGATGCGAAAGCATACGATTTTCTCTTCGGTGGAAACTACACCCTGTTTCGAGGTGAAAACAACGAAACTCACCAAGCCAACATCGAAACTTACCAAGCAAAGGCTGAGGCAGCCGCCATATCTAGCCTGACAACTCTCGTAATCTACGGACCGGCAATAAAAAGCATCAGTTTCTTCGCAGATGAATTGAACCTCACCGACCTGTTTGGCGGCTCTTGGCCAAACATCAACACCGACTACAACGCATCCTCTTTAGTGTACAGAATTTGCTTCCCAACATGGGACGGCATGCAGATAATTCACGACCCCGTTTTCGTAGGCTACGTAAGCAGCACCACAATCCCAGAGTTCCCCACGACAGCAATCGGAGTTGTTTTGGTTGGGGTTACGGTTTTAGCTCTGGCAACTGTAAAAGTCCGCAAGAGCTTCTTCGCCCAGAAGAGATGACTGCGTCTTCGTCTGCTCTGCGGCGCCTACCCCTCCCCTTTAAATAGTCTATAGACTTCAAACGGACAGTGGGTGTAAGCTTGTTTTCGATAGGTTCAAATTCGCTGCGCCTCAAAATTAATAGTGTTGTTAAACATGGATGGGAAAAAACGCGTTATCTTCCACTTGGACATGGACCACTTTTACACGGCTGTAGAAACCCGCGAGCAACCAGAATTAAAGGGCAAACCTGTCGTGGTGGGCGCGGACCCGAAAGGCGGACAGGGCAGAGGAGTCGTCAGCACAAGCAACTACGAAGCCAGAAAAGCAGGCGTACGTTCAGGCATGCCAATCAGCCGTGCGTGGAAGCTCTGCCCCGAAGCGGTTTATTTGTCGCCGAACTTCCCGCTCTACATCCAAGTCTCCAACGAGATAATGGCTATTGCTCGGAAGTACGCGGACAAGTTTGAGCAGTGGGGCATAGATGAAGCCTTCCTCGACGTCTCCTCGAGAGTGAAGGATTACGCTGAAGCCGAAGCACTTGCCAAAACCATAAAGCAGGAAATCAGCGTGAAAGAACACCTCACCTGCTCAATCGGCGTAGGACCCAACAAACTCACAGCAAAAATCGCCAGCGACTACCAGAAACCCGACGGCTTAACCATAATCAAACCCGACGAAGCAGAAAAGTTCCTAGAGCCGCTTCCCGTCCGCAAGCTCCTCTGGGTCGGACGCAAAACCGAAGAGAAACTCAAAGCTCTCGGCGTCAACACAATCGGCGACCTCGCACGCTACGACCCAACAGTGCTAACGGAGGCGTTCGGTGTGGCTGGCACCCAAATGTACCTCATGGCGCACGGCATCGACCGCAGCGAAGTGGAGGAACGCACAACCGTGAAGTCCATCAGCCACGAAACCACCTTTGAAGAAGACACCGCAGACGCCGAAGAGGTGCAGAAAGCGTTGGATGCGCTGTCCGAAGAAGTCGCCAAAGAAGCCCAAGGACACAGTTTATTCTTTAAAACAGTAACTATCAAAGTGCGCTACCAAAACTTCGAAACCCACACCAGAGGTAAAACTCTGCCCTTCATGACCAGTCGCCCTCAAGACCTGAAGAAGACGGCGCGAGAGTTGCTTCAACCGTACCTGCGACCTGACAGGAAAATCCGCCTCATACGCGTGCGAGTATCCACTTTCGTTTCAGCTGCAAAGCAGAAAACCCTCGCTTAAACCCCAACTGGCTGTTTGGGCGTTCTTTTCCCCGGTCGAAGAACATTCACCAAAAAAAACAATGCAGCAATTATCGTAACAACGGTCAAAATGGAATAGGACTGGTCAATGGGCGACCCAATCCACAAATGCAACGCAAGCACAGCTACCCAGATAATCGACAAACCAACGAAAACGAACGCGAACAGAATAGACACCGGAAACAGCTTTTTCCCAAGCCACACGTACCCTTTGAAACCCACCTTCTGTTTCACCATGTAACGGCCATAAGCGTCCTTATCCACCCAACCCCAATCTGCGAGTTTCTGCAAGTGCCTGTGCACTACACCGGGGCTGCTGATGTTCATCGCCCGCATTACGTCTCTGGGACCAGTGGGCTGCCCAGTTTTAACTAGATACAAGTATAAGTCGAAGGTGGTGGTGTTTAATTCGTCCTCAGTCTGCATCGGTTGTTCACTGTTCATGATTTTCCGAATCCCCATATCCCTGCTCACTTGAGGTCAGTCGACTAACCTTTTTAGCTTTGCGATTGAGCAAAACTGCTATTGCCCGTTAAGCAGCGAGAGTGGTCTTTTCCCAGTAATCTCTTTCATTCTTTGGGGTACTTCTCTTTTATCTTCGTATCCGCCACTTTCGCGATCATGGCGTTGCTAATCAAAACGTATCTGACGCCTGTGAGCTCCGCCAGTTCCGCAGGCTTTTGGTCCTGAGTCACCAGCACCAAGCTGTTCTTGCGCGCGTACTCCACCACGTCCTTGTCTTTCGCAGCCTTCAATCCTGCTTCCTGAGCTGTTTGCACTTCGTAACCTAAGGTTTCGAAGTACTCTTTCAAGCCCGCGTACATCTCATCCAGCAGAAGTCGCAAATCAGACGCCTCTTTAACTGCAGCTAATTGGATGCTTCAAATATTTAGCCATTCTGAACTGGTTTGTCTTCAAGTTTCTGGCCGTACTCTTCCCAACTGGCAATCTTGCCCAGCGTTTTTCGCTTGCGGATAAGGCTTATGATTTTTTGGGTGAGACTTACGTTTTCACGGGCGTATCCCACAGCCAACAAAGCGACTACACTCAGCTTCTCCGGTATCTTCAGCAGTTCCTTAACATTTTTCTCATTAAAGCTACCAACGCAGCATGTGCCCAGTCCTTCGCCTGTGGCGGCTAAAACCATGTTCTCCAAGGCTAAAGACGTGTCCACGGCATACCAGTCGGGGGATGCTTTCGTGTCGCCGCACGCCACAATCACGGCAGGCACGTTAACCAGAAACTTCGCAAAAAAGCCTTTAGACAGCGCCTTTCTTTTTTGGCTGTCTGTGACGACTATGAAGTGCCAAGGCTGAATTTTCGCTGCGGAAGGCGCCAATCTTGCGGCTTCTAAAAGCTTCGTCAGCACATCCTTGGGGACAGGCGCCTGCTCGTACGAGCGGACGGACTTGCGTTTCTGTATGGCTTCAAACACGTCCATCTTAAACCACGCCACAAATAGAATGAAGTATGCTGCTTGATAAGTTTAGTCTATGAGAAGCAAGGCGAAGGATTCAGGGTTTTTCTCGAACGGAAACGTCACAGATATGCCTGCGTTCCGCGCTGTTTTCTTAACGTTCACTCCCACAGCGTCCTCTGAGTACCGCGCCATCGTTGGGTGAATGCAAATTCCCGTTTCCACATCGCAATTCTCGCACAGCTGGCAAGCCCCAGATACGAAGCCTATTGCCAAGGAGTAGCCGTTGCAGTGTGCTTTGTGTTAAGGCTGGCGTAGATTTGAATCGCGGATGTGCCTGTTCCTCTAGGAGAACAGAGGTGTTCTGCAGGCAGAGCTAAAAGGGAAATGTTCGATAATGAACCGTGTGAAACGCAGATGGCACCATTAAACGCAGTTGCAGATGGTTTTCGGCTGATGTTTTCTACTCCAGACCTGTTCAACTCAGAACCTGCAAGTGAATGTACCCCAACGCATAATAGACCTTTGGCTTTGAAAAGTTGGTGGTGGGGACATTGAAGCGCCGAAACATCCTGCTGACAGTAGGGCTGGTCGCAGTTCTGGTTCTGTCTCTTTTCATAGCAACTGAAAACTTTTTCCTGCCCAACCCGCAAGCGGCATCGCCAGAGTTTTATGTGGGCGTCCAATGCGGCTACAACAACGTCACGCTCTGCAAGGAGTTAATCGATAAAACAAAGAACTACACCAACCTGTTCATCATAGGCGCAACTGACATAGTGAAAAATTCTACTTTGCTCAACGAGGTGTGCGACTACGCCTACGATGCGGGGCTGCATTTTTCAGTATACTTCTCACAGGTTCAACAATACCCTGACCTAGGCGAAAATGTAACAAATTCTTACACTTTCCCAAACGGCACAGTATTGCAGACACCAAGCTATCGGTCACCTCTGCCTTTAGTTTGGATTAACAGTTCAATAGCGAAATACGGTGACCGCTTTCTGGGCGCATACGTTTTTGACGAGCCTGGAGGAAACCAGCTTGACGAAGGAACTTTTAGACTTGTAAACTCGGGACAAGACTATTTGAGCACCGCAACTGCTTTCGTGCAAAATGTCACCTCCAAAATACAGCCGTACCTGAACTCAAGCGCCATGATTTACACCGCGGATTATGGGCTCTACTGGTTTGATTACCAAGCAGGTTATGACATGGTTCTTGCTGATCTCGGATGGAACAACAGCCGACCCCTGCAGTTTGCGCTTTGCAGGGGGGCTGCGACTGCCCAAAATAAGGATTGGGGCACAATGTTAACTTTGAAATACGGCCGAGGCTCAAATTACGAAGGTTCTTCAAACGACAAGATGGGAACGGGCGCTGAACTTTACGACGACTTGGTGTCAGCTTACAATAACGGGGCAAAATACGCCGTTGTATTTGATTATGGGGAGACTGGATTGTATCCGCGAGAGCCTTATCAACCTTATGAATATGGGATTCTTGACGAAGAGCATTTTGATGCCATGAAGGACTTTTGGAGTTACGTTCAGAACAATCCTGGAAAACAAGGCAGCCTCAAAGCCGACGTAGCTCTGGTCCTTCCTGAAGCCTATGGTTTCGGTTTACGCAGTGCAGAAGACAAAATATGGGGGCTTTTCAACGGCGATCAATGGTCTCAGAAGATGTGGTCCGACGTTAACAGTTACCTGAATGAATACGGTTCCCGTTTAGACATAGTCTACGACGATGCAGCGTTCAGCGATGCTGTGAAAAACAGCTACAGTCAAGTGATTTATTGGTCAAGCGGCAATGCTTCAGACAGCTTCCCCGTCAGAAACCTCAACACCACATTTGGCTACCAGACCATTCAACAAGCCATATGCGCTGGCGCAACTTCCGACGGACAGGTGCTCTCTGTAAAGCCTAGAACCTACCGCGAAAACTTGGTTGTCAACAAGACGCTTTCAATCGTCGGCGACGACAAAGCAACCACGATAATCGATGGTGGAAACCACGGAACAGCCGTTAGCATTACCCAGAACGGCGTGAAACTGGAAGGCTTCACCGTAAAGAACAGCGGCACAAACCAGGGCGCAGGAATCTACCTAAACAGCGTGAACAACTGCAGCATCGCTGATAACACCCCAAATGGCATCTACGAGCTAGGGAAAGATAACCCGATCAAGCTCTACAACTGCGTCCTGTGGGGCAACGATGACGATATTTTCCTCGAGGCTGGCGTCCAAATC
>CAYGVV010000099.1:0-6829 GCA_964353395.1 uncultured Candidatus Bathyarchaeia archaeon
CATGTGCCGTGACCGATAGTTTCTTCGCTCATTGCTATTCTAGCTCTTTCATAGCATAAACGAGAATTGAAATAAAAACGTTACAGAAACTAGTTGCCCTGCTCTCCGCGCTGAAAAGCTTAAGCGCACATGCCATCGTATTTGGCTTTCGCGTCAAAATAGAAAAAGGGAGCTTAGATTTTGGCTCCGCAGTTCGGGCAGAATTTGGTACCCGCCGGAATTTCGGTACTGCACTTTGGGCACTTAAGAGTAGCCTGCAACGGGTTCCCGCAGTTCGAACAGAATTTGGCTCCCGCGGCATTTGAGGTTCCGCATTTTGGACAAGCAACTCCGCCCTGCACCTGCAAAGATGTTGCACAGTTTCCGCAGAACTTTGTGTTTTGTGGGTTCTGGAAGCCACACTTGGGGCATAGCACCATTGGTTGAGCTTGAGTTTGTGGCTGCTGTAACGCCTGTGGAAGTATTACCGCTCCTGCGCCTATTGCTCCTCCTGAACTCTTGGACAAGCTCTCCGCAGATTTCTGCACCGTTTCCATTCTCAGCACTTCTGACGCTCCGACTCCGGTTTTTATGTAGTACAGTCGGTCTCTCCATTCGGGTGTTGTATCTATTCCTTCGAACTTGACTTCGATTAGTTCAAGCCCTATCTTGGAGAAAGCGTCGAAAAGAACGTTCTTGGACAGAAGGCTTGTCTCGTCGAGTTTGCCGAACACGTCCGACAGCGAGTACTGGCTTAACGTGTCGATGAGTCTTTCGTTGAAGTATCCTCTCAGGAAGTTCTGGAGACTATCAGTTGAGTATGCGCCTTGTCCACCTACAACTTCGTTTACGAACAAGTTTGCCTCTTCAACTCTAAACCAGAAGCCTCCGAAGAATTTCAGCGGGGCAAGTTCTTTAGTTTGTCCTTGAGCTCCGAACTTTCCTTGGAACTGCTTCAGCGAGACAAAAATGACCGTGGACCTGAAGGGATTTTTGTCGAACCCTGCAAGTTTTGAGAAAATTTTTGTCAGCAAGGGAATATTAGCCGTGGTTATGACATGCCGTCCAGCCCTGAAGACGTCGTAGGCTTTGCCGTCTCTGAAAAAGACAGCTGCTTCGTACTCGTGGACGATTAGGTTGTCTCCCCAAGCTATCTCTTCATGAGGAGATTTCCAGACCATGTCTGTTTCTTTTGCTCCAATCCATTCAATTACTTTTGCCATTTTTTTCTACCTCTATTTTGCTCCTTTAGGTTACTTTGATTTCAAGAGGATGCGTGGAAGTTATGCTTCCAGTCCCCTGAGGATGTTTGTTCTTTCATCCACGAAACGGTCAAGCTCGTCAACTTTGGCTGTCAGCGCGTCCATGGCGGTTCTCCATTCATCAGTGCCAACTTCGATAGAGACCACTTTATCCATGTCCATTTTTATAGCGTCTGCCTTCTCAATCAACGTTAAGTCATATTGTATTACTGAATCAAGCTTGTCTTCCTTGACTTTTATGGCGTCGAACATGCCTGCGTATCCTGCTACTGCGCGGTCTATGCGCTGAGTTACGCGGTCAAGGCGGTACGTTAAAGCATCAAACTTTGCTGGTCCGTCACTGGAAAGTTTCTGGACGACGCTTGGATCTGCGAAGCGTCTGCGGAAGGTGGTTTTCGCAGTTTTAAGCCTGTTCACGGCGTCCGTCCTTACGAGGCGGTCGCTTTCTCGTCTGAGCTCTTTTTCTTTGTATCCTCTGTATCCTGGGACATAGCCCATGATTTTCTCTAGGAGACTTCTCTCTCCGCGAACTTTTCCCAAATAGTCTTTTCCACTCATTTTCTACTCCTCTGATATGCTACAATACCTATGATTGCTATAACTATTGCGAGAATACCTAAGATGACAAAGGGGCTTATAACATTATAGAATCCAAATATTATGCCAACGGCGACCGTCGCTGTGCCCCAAACCAGATAGTAAGTTGAATCCTTTCCGCTGATGAACGAGTAAGCAAGCGTGTAGATGCCGAGGGGACCGAAAATCCAAGCTGGAATGTTCAGCCAGTTAAACGGAAGACCCAAACTGTAAGCTATTGCTGCCGCACCAGCAGACATGACGAGAACGACGAGAGCCCCTACACCATAATCTAAAGGCTTCCGCGACGCAGTCTGGTCCGCTTTCATTACATTCCCCTTGCACTGATTCTAGTATGTAAATGAAGCCAGTTTCTTAAGAGTTTCGTTAAAGCATCCCAAAACCTTTTTGGGGTATGTCAGCTTTCACAACGGTCCCTGTAGCGCCATCAATTAGCAACTGGTAGTTCTCGCCTCTGTAAACATATTTTATGAACCAGATGGGCGCGTGCAAGTAAACCATCTGTTTCAAGGTTACCTCAGTTTTGATTTCCACGATTTTGTCTACATCTTGCTGAAGGATATAGCGGTGATGCGTTTCGATTTGTTGTTTGGCAAGCTCTAATGCCTCATCCCTTTCTATTTCGCTGTTCAAAACCTTGGCGAAGCCCTCAATTTTTCTAAAATCGTAAGGTACCTTCCCCGCTAAGGGAACGTCGTACTCTCGTGTTGGAAAATCTGAGGCTTTTCTCGCAATGACAAGCCAGCTGTACTCTTGCTCAACTGTCCCTTCTTTAACTATTGCGGGGGCTATGCGCTCGAATATGCCCTTGTAAGTGCTTTTTGCTTCAACAGAAACCACCCAAAACGGCAGGTAAACCAGGTTCTTCTCCGCGATTTTCGATTTGCGCGCGAGGTCAGACGGCTTCATGAAGCCACCTATCATCCAATCCTTTATGGATTCTTCTATCTGGGTTTCGTCAAACTTGTTCAGTAAAATCGAATGCTCGAATGTGAAAACTTGTCCCGTCTCTATGACGGTTGTGAAGCCGCAGTACCTGCACGTAGCGATGATCTCACCAGGCTTGAAATCAACCGGAGCACCGCAGTGGCTGCACCTGATTTCTTGCGCTACAGCCATATTTACGCCTTCAGCTTTTCTCGTTTAATTATTTCTCTTGCCACGATGACGCCAGAAGCTGAA
The DNA here is from genome assembly GCA_964353395.1 of uncultured Candidatus Bathyarchaeia archaeon. Lineage (GTDB taxonomy): Archaea > Thermoproteota > Bathyarchaeia > Bathyarchaeales > Bathycorpusculaceae > JADGNF01. The sequence goes on from CAYGVV010000099.1 coordinate 3,021, forward strand.
GCTTGAATTAAGCCTCTGGTGACGCCTGCGCCGTCTCCGATGGTGAACATGTTCTGGATTTTGGTTTCCAACGCGGTGTTGAGTTGCAGGTGTGAAGAGTAAAACTTCACTTCTACGCCGTACAGGAGTGTGTCCCGAGAGTGAACGCCAGGCGCAATAGTGTCCAGAGCTTGAAGAATCTCGCGTATGTCAGCAAGGTAGCGGTAGGGCAGGACGAAACTTAAGTCGCCGGGCGTGGCGTTCTTCAACGAGGGAGTAACCACGCTTCGTGCTAGTCGTTCAGGTGTCGAACGGCGTCCAGAAACCAAGTCGCCCAAGCGCTGAACCATTACTCCGCCGCTGAGCAGATTCGAGAGTCTGGCTATGTATTTTCCGTAGGCAATTGGCTCTTTGAATGGCTCCGTGAATGATGTGCTTACGAGAATAGCGAAGTTGGTGTTATCGGTTCTTCTCTCGGCGTAACTTTGACCGTTAACGGTCAAAACTCCGTCGTAGGATTCTGTGGTGACTTCGCCATAAGGAGAAACGCAGAAGGTTCTAACCATGTCGTCAAAAAGCTTCGAATAGTAAACAAGCTTGGGTTCATAGAGTGTCTTGGTTAGGTTTTCCATTACGGAAGCTAAGACCTCAACTCTCACTCCGATGTCAACTGGATTATTCACGGTTTTCAGACCGCGTATTTGAGCTTCCGTTTGAAGCCATTCTGCTCCGCTTCTGCCTGGCGCGATTATCACGTATTTGCCTAGGAATTTTTCGCCGTCTACGGTTTCAACGCCCTTAATCATGTGGTTCTCGGTAATTAGACCTTTGACGTCCGTCTTGGGTTGGAACGTAATTTTGTCGCTAAGTTCACGGCGCATGCGGCGCAACGTGTCAGCGCATTTCTCTGTGCCCATGTGGCGGACTTCTTGTCGGATGAGCTTCAATCCTGCTAAGGAAGCTTGACGTTCAATTTCGTCTACTTTATCCGTGTCTCTGCCGTAGACTTGCTCGCTTGCGCCGAATTTCAAGTAAACACTATCGACGTACTTTACTAGTGATTGAAGTTCTTTGTGTGAAACATACTGGTTTAGCCATCCGCCCACCTCAGTGGATAACGTGAGTTTGCCATCACTGTAAGCGCCTGCGCCTCCCCAGCCTGAGAGAACCGAGCAGGGTTCGCAATGGCGGCATTCAAGACCTCTGCTTGAGGGGCACTTGCGGTCATCAATATCTGGGCCTCTGTCAAGAATTAGGACGTTAAGGTTGTTCTTTTCGGTGAGTTCTAATGCAGAAAAGATACCTGCTGGACCAGCACCAACGATTATTACATCGTACTTCAAAGGGCATTATCTCCGTGGAACCCAAAGTTAAGTGTAGCCACTAGGATATATTTTTAGCGAAAACGTAGCCCATGAGCTGATGCAAAGGTGAAGGTTTACACAGGCATTCTTGACGCCTAGTCAAATTCGCCCTTTGATACGGCAACGAAAATTACGGCTAGGATTGAGAGAATTAACACGGGCAAGCCAAACATTGCTCCGAAAACTATTGCGTAATATCCTTGTAAAGCGAAAACTGCAATCGTCACCAACCCAGAAACCAATAATAGAATTGTACCAGCTATTGCCAGAGCAAAACGTCTCCTTCTTACAGCGCATATTCCACCTGCCAACCCAAAGGCAAAAGCAAGTGAATCGAAGATGCCCATGACTAGATAGTAAAGAATTGACGAGGGATAACCGAATCCAAAGGCGCTCTGACTCATTGCCAACCAGAAAGCTAAAAGTCCAAGCGATCCGACGATAACGATTATGCAAGCGCCGATAATTGTCAGGATGCCTGCGGCGGTGGGGAAACCTGAGCGCTTCTTCATTAACTTGAGGGGCATGGCACAGTACGGGCAGTAAAGGGCGTCTGCCTCAGTTATGTCTCTTCCACAGTTCGGGCAAATTAAAGGCAATCAACTCACTCAATTGGCAATGTTGGCAGTGTTTCCTTATAACATTTTTCCTCTTCCCCGTTAGCTATGTTTTAAACCTGCCAGCGCTAAAAGCAGGGCAGAAAGACGCGAAGTTATTCCTTAGTGTAAGGTATAAGACAGATGAACCTCAGAAGCACTTGAAGCACTTTGCCGCTGTTATTGAACTGATGCATTTCGCCTGATGGAACAAAAACGATATCGCCTGCCCGGAAAGACGTTGTTTTTTCTCCGTCAAAAAGTTGACCCTCACCTTCCAGAATGAAAACCTCGTGTTCCCACACATGTTTGTGAAGGGGGCTGTAGCCGTCGGGTTCAACTTCGAAAACGCGCATGGCAAAGTTTTCCGCGCCCATTTCCTTGGTGATAAGCCAGCGCACTTTGATTTTTGAAGCGCCTTCGACTATAACGTCTTCTGCTTGCACTGTGTCGTAACGGAAAACTTTCATGCTCCTTTTCACCTTCATGTTAGAAAACGTCTATATGGGCTAGAAGGCTTAGTCTTTTATGGCTTCTATGAGGCTCATGATGTTCCACAGTTTAACCCGCGTGTAAGCAGGCATGTTCGGGTCCTGCAGAATCTCATCCAGAATGCTTATCACATTAGAAGCCCGCACGGCAGGCGTGAACTCTCCGCTCTGCAGCGCGCTCATGGAGTCTTTTGCTGCGCGCCTAATGTTTCTCGGCGTGGTGCTGTCCTCGGACACTTCTCCAAGCACAACCAACGCATGCTTTATTCTCTCCGCATACTCCTCGGTTTTTTTCTTACGTACTATAAAGGTAGCCACCTACTGCATTGTCGCAGTGAACCAAATTATATAAGTGTTGATACGTATTTACTTTGGGGTCCAACATGCAGGAGAAAACCGACGACAAGCACATTAAACGCATGGCTGACCTACTGCGTCAGGGCGCTACGCTCACTGACTTGGCTTGTCCCGTCTGTGCTTCCCCTTTGTTCAGGCTGAGGGATGGCACTTTGTGGTGCGGCATAGACGAGAAGAAAGTCATCTTGGTCAAGGAGGGGGAAGAAACCGCCAAAGCCACAAGCAACGCGGCTATGGAAACGCTTGAGTTTACGCTTATGGCGAAAGTGCAGGACCTACAAGGCAAGATTCAACGCGTGGAAAACGTGGAGGAACTGCAGAAGCTCACCGCTGCGCTTTCCGAGCTGCTGGACAGCCTTGAGAAGATAAAGCGAATGAAAAAGAGCTAAGCGAAAGATGCTTGGGTTTTACGAGAACTTCCCCGGAAACATCCATCGAACAGACATTTTCACCTCTTCGCTTTCAAAGAGGAGACTTCAGCAGAGGCTCACCCAAGTTCTTCAGAAGGTAAACCGCAAAAAACTCAGTTTCGAAGAAATCGGCAACCCCTCCGTACCAAACTGCACGGTAATTTTCGAGTGGGGAATAGCCGACGCTGAAGGCTTCAACTACATAGATGGGGAAGAAGCCCAGAAAATATTGAACGTTATAGCGCATGAGCCTTTCAGAACAGTTGACTTCTTCTGCGTAATCCGCTACTACAAGAACGCAGCAGCAAAGAAGACGCCCTTAAAGTTTGACTACTACATGATGCGCATGGGTTTCGGCGAAGACAACTCCGTGGAATTCCAAGTTTTTCACGAGCGAGGCCCACGGTACGTCTCGCCAGAAGACCTCGTCAAGTTCTTGGTCTGCAAGGTTAATGAGGCATCTGCAAGAAAAATCCTGAAACTCGTTGAGCCAGCCTAACCGCGCGTTTTCAGGAACTTGTTCACTGCAGTGAAGATTTCTTCGGCAACCATGCTTGTGGGTTTGTCGCCGTCTATTCTTTTGAGGTTGCCTTTCTCCACGAACTTACGGTA
>CAYGVV010000100.1:0-6819 GCA_964353395.1 uncultured Candidatus Bathyarchaeia archaeon
GAATACTCAACGCGTTGCCAGTTTGCCCCACGTTTGACACGAAAGGCAAGCCCTTCACCGCTTGGACAACTGCACCTGACATTCTGGCTACTTCAGCGTGAATCAACGCTGGTCCTGTAAGCATGCCTGATACGTTCTGGAGAGTATCGGAGACCAGCATTGTTCCGCGGTTAATTATCGTTACATTCGTGCAGATTTGTTCCACCTCATACAGCAGGTGTGAAGAAACGAAAACTGTCATGCCCTCCTTGGAGATTGTTTTCATGAGTTCGCGAACTTCCACCATGCCCACAGGATCCAAGCCTAAGCTTGGCTCATCCAAAATGACAAGTTCAGGGTCGTTCAGCAACGCTTGCGCTATGCCGATGCGCTGCTGCATGCCTTTGCTGTACTTTCCGATGAGGTCATTCTCCCTGCCTCGGAGCCCAACCATCTCAATTAGCTTTGGGATTTGCTCCTTGCGCTGCTGTTCGGTCATGCCGTACATTCGCCCGTAAATGTCCAGGAGTTCCGCGCCCTTCAAGTGCTTGGGGAACTTCGGGAGTTCAGGCATGTAACCTATGCTCAGCCGGGAGTCTGCTTGTTCACGGAATGTTTGCAAAAAGCCGGCAAAAAAGCTGGCATTGCGGTCTCCGTGTACTTCTTGCCCGAGAACTCTAACCGTGCCCTCGTTTGGTTTCAGTAGGCCTACGAGAATTTTTATGGTTGTAGTTTTTCCCGCGCCGTTGGGACCTAGAAAACCGTGAATAGAGCCTCGAGCAACCTTTAGGTCGAGCTTGTTCACGGCGGTTAGTGAACCATACTTTTTGGTTAAGCCATTGGTTTCAATAGCCAGTTCCATCTGCAGAACTTCCGTCATTTCCCTATTTCTCAAACATGCACATATAAACTTTGGCAGAAGAACGACGCCTGTTGCCATTGCGTTGCGAAGAAATGGACCAAGACAGCTTCTATCGGGAGGCGCAATTCCTATATCCTTAGCTGCAAATGTCTAATTCTATGATTCGTGTAGTGGACCTCGACGACAACCGCGAAAGCACAGTGAGCCTTGAAGCGCTGCAAATGCTCAGTGTACAGAACGTTTGGCTTGAGCTTATCGACCCAACCGAAGAAGAGTTACAGGCGGTGGCTGACAAAACAGAGATGCCCCAGAATTTTCTGGAGTTGCCTGAGACGGATGGCATAGTTAATCTGCGTCTGGAAGACGGCTTCGGCATAATCAACTTCGTCATACTGCAGGACGTAGTTACGACGAAGGAGGTTCACCCAATTGTGATGGCGTTTTCCAAGAGTTACCTAGTCACAGTATCCAAAAGCAATGACCAGCACATTATTGAAGTAGCCAAGAAGCGGATGAGCAAAACCAAGGTTGACCCGCCCAGCACGGTGACGTACTTCATAATTGACGAGATAGTCAGCAGCCACTTTGTGCAGTTGGAAAAGATTGAGGAAGTCACCGCGAGTTTAGAGGAGGAAGTGGTTGAGAAAACCAGTTCTGACACGTTGAAGAAGATTTTCAGTTTGAAATCAAGACTCATCAGCCTGAACAAGACGCTGTGGTATGAGAGGGGCTTAGTTTTTAACCTGCATAAGTGCGGCGATGCGTGCATGGCTACGAAAGCGCGCAGCATGTTTGACACGACACATGAAGATTTGACACGGCAGATAGACATCGTTGAAACTTACAGGGAAATCATGTCTGACGCCATAAACGTGCACCTGTCGGCTGTTTCCAACAAAATTAATTTCTCAATAAAGAGCCTCACCGTCGTCATATTCTACTTAACGATTATTACCACGATAACTTCGTTTCCAAACACCGTTGCCACGTTCTTTGGGATTTCGCAGTTCGGAAACACCAACACTTTCGTAGTTCTTACAGCCATTTTATTGTCTATGATTTTGCCGTTCCTGTGGCTGTGGAGAAAGAAGTGGCTGAAATTTGAACAAGCAGTGCCATCAGAAGCGAGTTAAGTCAACGTCCACCCTCTCAGACAACAGTGGCAGTTCGTTAAGGACATACATGAAGGCGTAACCTCTCCATTTGCCCCAGCGCTCCTTAGCCGTTTTTTGAGAACAGGTAAGCTTCCTAAGGCTTGTAGGATGAGTTGCTAAAGCTTTTTATCCCGAATCCAAATAAGACAATCACACTTTCAAGGACTGAAACCTGCAATGAAACGTAAATTCAACATCATAATTCTAACTTGTACGCTTTTCTTAATTCTTGCATTTAACTCAGCGCAAGTAAGCCGAGCGCAGTCAAACGTAGGCTCACTTGTCGTCGAAAAAGAGCAACATTGGGACACATACGGGGTAGGCGGAACATGCATCTTCGCCACCCACAATATCGCGCTCGCAGACCTTGACGGTGACGGTACCACAGAAATAATCACAGGCGGCTACACGTACGACCTTGATAACGGAACGCGCGTGCGCCCCTCAGCTCCGCTTAAAATCTGGAACTGGGACACCCAGAACCTCACCTTGGAAACAAGTTACAAGTGGCCAGACGACTCAAACGCCGCTGCAGCCATCGTTTGTGTTACTGCAGGCGACATAAATCAAGACGGCAACACTGATCTTCTAACTGTGGGTGGCGTGACCAACGCAACGGCAAGATACGCGCAGCTCAGAATCTGGCGTTGGAATGGCATCCAGCTAACCCTGCAGGCAAGCTACGAGTTTGAAGGTTTATCGGGCTTAAACAGCGTTCCGCCTGGCCAAAGCAGCTTAGCCTCAGCAATTATCAGCGACGCCGACAAAGACGGGACACCCGAAATCTTCACCGTTGGAAGAACATTTCACTCAGGAACTAACGAAACAGAGGCACAAATTATCGCTTGGCACTGGGACCAAAACGGCTTGATCCCCTGGAGAAGCATGGAGTGGAACGACGGCACAGACGCCAGCGCCAACAGCCTCTACGCTGCAGACCTCAACAACGATGGCGAAACAGAAATCGTGACAGCAGGCTACAACCATGACTTGGCGAACAGTAGCGGGCAAATCTGCATCTGGCGCTGGACTGGGCAAGACTTCAACCTCCTCGCCAACAAGGAGTGGCGCACCATAGAAAACGCAACCGCCCGAACCAGCGCAGGCGGCATCCAAGGAAACACTCTTGTCAACAACGTGAAAGCTGGCGACGTAGATGGCGACGGCACACCTGAAATAGTCACGGGAGGATTCACCTACGACGGCGAAAAAGTCGACGGGCAACTCTGCGTCTGGAACTGGACGGGGCAAACAGTGGCTCTGGAGACAAGTTATGAGTGGACAAGCGAAGCCGTAACCGAGGCAAAATCAATAACGCTTAACGACGTGGACGGGGACGGCAGCACAGAAATAGTAACTAGCGGCGTCACAGCAGGACAAAACAGCTTCGCAGAAAACGCCACCGTCAAAGAATTAGCTCAACTGAAAATCTGGAACTGGAACGGAACAACCCTTTCCATGAAGCAAAGCAACGACTGGACAGTCGGCGAAGGAGTCTGTGCATGGAACGTTGCCTCAGGCGACGTGGACAAAGACGGCACCGTGGAAATCATCACCGTAGGCTGCATGTACGTTACTAACATGTGCGACCCAGACATGAGAATATGGTCATTAGCTGAAGAAATTTCCCCTTTGCCCACGGCTAAACCCCAGCCGCAGTCGGCGTCGTCAGAGTGGCAAACGGACATCATAATCGCAGCTGCAGGTAGCCTTATCGTCATTGTCTTGGCAACGGTCTATCTGCTCAAGAAAAGAAAAAAATGAAAAATGAGCAAGTTCCTGAAGATTCAGCGCTGAAGCAATCGACGAATTATACTGTTTGGTTCCAATAGTAAACGTGCGCGTACTTGCCTGCTACAGGAAACGCGGGATCATCATAAACTATGTCCAAGTGAATGCCATGCCGCAAAATGAGCTTGCAGAAGGTATCCCAAATCTGCGCTGATTTCTCGTCCGGTTGCCAGTATCCCCAGATTATGTCGTTTGGGCGTCTCATTCCCGAACCGTAATTCCTTGGCAAAACTAGGACTGCATCCGCCTTGCTTAAGTCGGAAAAAGTGCGTATCTTCGCCGTGTCCATAACATCGTTTGCGAATCTCTCAAGCGCCTGGAAGTGTTCATCTTGCATCACACCGTATAGGTTGCCTTCCATCTGCGGATAATCAAAGATTATGATGTATTTGGCACCAGCTTCGCACGCCGCAAGCATTTGCTGGTGTATTTCCTCTCCCGTGTCCAAGTATGGCGGTCCACTGTACTTCCATGTTATGATGGCACCCCACTCTTTGTTCTGCAAACGTGCGGCGCCTCTGATGAAGTCGATGTCTCGGATGTAACTGCTGTTTGACCCGAACTGCGCAAGCACCACATCGTAGCCAGCTAAATAGTCAAACCAGTGAAGCACATAATCAGAAACGAAGGTTTTGATGCCGGCTGATGTCACGTCAACGAAGCCAGGGTCATGCTTGAAATAGTCAAGGAAAACTTTCGCTTCCAAGTCGTAGTTTTGAGGTTTGGTGCCGTTCACTTGTGCATCCAGCAGTTTCAAGTACATTTGATACAGCGTTGGAGTTTCAGAGATTGGAATGGACGAATTGACAGGATAAAGGGTGAAGTACTTTGTCATGTTTTCCACGAAGCCTGTCCAGTTGTAGTCAAGTTGGATTCCGGCTGGTTCGTCGCTGTAGTATGCGCCTAGAAACTGGTTGCCCCATCGTTCTTTTGCGTTTTTCAGCACTTGAACTTGCCATGACCAAGTGTCGTCGTAGTAGGCACCTAGGTTTACTATGATGTTTAGTCCTTGGGCAACTGCGTAGTCGCATATCTCGTAAACTGCAGTCTCGTTTTTGCTAACGCGCCAAGATTGCAGATTGCAGACTAAAAGGTTAGTGTACGATTTGACTCTGTCAACTAGCAGTCTTGCTTCCGTTGTGGTGTTTCCGCAGAAGGATACTCCTACGTAGAGGCTGGCTTCTTTGTTTCCTTCTGACAATTGGATTGGTACGAGGAATGCTACGGTGATGGCTGCTATTATTAAGATGACTGCTGGAATGAGGTAGAAGTATTTCATGGTTCTAGCTGCACCTTTGTAGGGCGGGGTTTTGTGTCCTGTAGTTTGACCACAGGTTTCTCACTTCAACGGGCATTGTTCGGATGGACATTTCTGTTATGTACCATGATGTGATGTCTCTTTTAACTCTGCTTGAAGAACAAACTGTTCTCGTAGAAGAACACCCTTACGATGCATTCTTAGGAGAGACATGCTTCTAAAAACAGTCCAGCGCAGCCTTCAGCATCTGCATGCAGGGCGATGAAATGGTGCGGCTGGGAAAATTATTAAAGCTTATTCAACATGCTAAACTCATATTCAGGTGAACAAGGTTTGGCGAGCAAGGTTTCAGTGGCGAAGTTCGGTGGCAGTCTCCTTGATGCGGAAGGCAAGGGAATACCGAAAATCTTAAAGCGCATAAAAGAACTGAGGGCAGCAGGTTCTTTAGGTCCGATTGCCGTGTTTTCTGCGCCTACAGGCTGCACGGATGAGCTTATTAGGATAGGGGAATCGTGTGCGCAGTCGTTTCAGCCGTCGGTGAACTCGATTTTCCAGATTTACGATAACATAGCTAAACTTTACGTTAAGGGCAAGTTTTTGGAGCAGGCGAATGCTGAGTTGGCTTTTTACAAGACGCACACGGAGGAGGCTTTGGGCAGGGTTAACAAGCGTTTCAGCGGCAACGTCAAAGCGAAAGTTCTGACTTATGGCGGTGAATTGGCGACTTCAGCGTTGATGAACTTGGTGCTGCAAAGTCATGGTGTTGCTTCGGTTGCTGTTTCGTCGTGTGAATGGCCTATTGTTACGGACGACAATTTTGAGGATGCAGCGCCCAATTTCGAGTTGAGCAAGAAGCGTTTGCATGTGCTGCTTGATCCGCTGCTGGATGGCAAGGTGATTTGCATGGCGGGTTTTTTTGGGGTGACGCATGATGGTTTGGAAACGGTTTTGGGGAGGGGTGGTTCTGATTTAACGGCTGTTTTTGTTTCCTGTCTGCTGAGGGACGTTTACGCTACGGAGACGCTGTTGTATAAGGATGTTCCTGTGCAGAGCGCTGACCCGAAAGTGGTGAAGGGACAGCAAACAACGCATGTGGCTGCGCTTACTTACAACGAAGCGCATAAAGCGTCGCTGATGGGTATGAAGATTGTGCAGGGTCCTGCGATTGCGTTGGCTAGGCGGTTTGCGCAGCCGCTGGTTGTAGTGCCGATTGATGAGCCAAAGAATTGCTCGGTAATCCAGTCTGAAACAGAAGGCAACGAAGTTGTAAAGTGCTTAACGGGCAAAGCTGGCTGCGCCATTCTCTCGATGCGTGACGAGAAAAGCCGCAGTTTGGAGGATTCGCTGCGGATTTGGGAGAAACGGAATGACTTCATGGATTTAGGAGCGGAAACCCTTGAAACAGGCGAAAGAATCCGCGATTTCCTGTTCTTAGACTCAGATTTTCTCAAGAAAAATGAGGAGAAGCTGAAGGGTTTCGATGAAGACCTGAAGGTGGATTACGGGTTGGGCGTGGTTACGCTTATCGGCGACAGAATGAAGAATTCTCCTGGTGTGGCTTCCACTGCGATTAGTGCTATTCAGGGAATTAACATTAAGCGGGGAATTTTTGCGCCACATACATCGCAGATAATTATTGTGGTGGAAGACAAGAACGTGAAGGCTACAGTTGCAGCGATTCACTTGAAGATGGCTGAGCTTAACAGGTTGCCGATTTAGTTTGTGCGTGTTTTGTTGCGATTTTTTTCTATACCCCCCTCGACCCTGAGCAGGGT
>CAYGVV010000101.1:0-6788 GCA_964353395.1 uncultured Candidatus Bathyarchaeia archaeon
GATTTGAACCGGTGATCTTCGCCGCGTGAGGGCGACGTCCTAGCCAGCTAGACTAACGGCCCCTGCCTGCTGCTGTGGATTGAAAATACGTATTCTCCCTTCATAAAACCTTTCCCCCACCGAAAACAAACCAGTAATCTGGGTATGCACATGAAAGGAACAAAAAAACTAAACTTTGAACTGACACCGGGTCAAGAAAAGTTTCTGGGGTTTCTCTGCTTCTTGGGCGCTGGGCTAGCAGGGTACTTTTTGACTCACTGCGTCGTTTTGCTGGGCGCGTGAGAATCCCGCACAATTATGTGGTCAACTTCTTTAATCCACGGCGCCGGCAACGCGTCCTCAAGGAGCCAAGCAAGCATTTCTTCAGCAATAGTATCATTCGAGTTAATGACGCTTTCATCCACAAGTCTCACGGTAATTATGGCTTTTTTACCCATCGTAACAGACATCCCAGCAGCAAATGCTTAGTCTCCGTTAATAAGGCATCTTTCTTTATCGAATTATAAGAGAATCTAACTCCGAATCAGACTGACCCAAACAAGAAACCAACGCCTAACCCAAAACCCCTGTTCAGAAACCTTTAAAACGCATCATTTCACTCTTCAACTGGTAACTCCCAGCTAAGTGCGCCGAGGTAGCTCAGCCTTTGGGTACTGAAGTGTTTGCATTTTTGAGTAAAGCTTAAACTACGGTGCTGAGTTCTGCTGGAAAAGCAAGATTTCAAATAGAAAATAACGATAACTAAGCATCGTGTCAGTCGCCAATAAAATAAGTATCAGCCGCGAGTTATGCGAGTTCGCTGGAGCAATAATTGGCGATGGAAATCTGTGGACGGATGGATCGAGATACAGGGTGGAGTTGACAGGCGACCCCGAGCTCGACAGGGAATACTATGGTTACCTTTCAACAATTTCTAATCGCGTGTTCAAAAAGAAACCTTATCCGTTACGTGTACACCAAAGAGGCCTAAGATGGAGGCTTCAGTCGAAAGACGCCTATGTTTTGTTACTAAAACTGGGTTTGCCTGTCGGCGAAGGGAAATCCCACAAAGTAACAATACCTGATATGATACTGCAGGAAAAATGGGGTTTGATTAAATGGACCATACGCGGCATAATGGATACCGATGGCACGGTATTTTTCAGCTACAAAACTTATGATAACCCAATTTATCCAACAATTGAACTCAGAACTTGCAGTAAAATGCTGGCAAACCAAATAGCAACTATTCTGCAACAAAACGGTTTCAGATCTCGATTACGTGGAGATGAAAAAGAAGGCTATCACGTAGCTCTGTACGGCTTCGAAATGTTGAAGCGTTGGATAAACGAGATAGGTTTTTCCAATCCTAAACACCTGAACAAAATTCTCCAACAGAAAAGATTTATATGAAAAGATGGGTTTCTTAGGGACGCAGTTGTATACGTGCCGAGGTAGCTCAGCCTGGGAGAGCGCTCGACCCAGTTACTTTGTGACTGAGGGCGAAGCTGAAGACCGAGTCGTCGCAGGTTCAAACCCTGCCCTCGGCACCACATACTCCCTGTTTTCATAAAAAACTCACTCGAAAGTATAGCACGAATAAAGAAAAAAGAACTAAGTTTTTGCCTCGGTGGGCTGCGCTTCGGGCTTCTCTTCAAGGGGCAGTTCTTCTTTTTCAGGTTTTTCTTTTCCAGCGCGCAAGCTGAATCCTGCAGCCACGAACGAGAGCGCGGCGAACAAGAGGTATTCGAGCATCGTTGATAATACGGCGAGTTGAATTTGGTACGTAGAATAATATCCTGGAGTCAAGTTCAAGCCGTTGTATGTTATGACAGCTGCGAAAACGGCGAAAACTACGAAGACTATCCCGAAACCCATGGCTATTTTACCTACAATTCTCCAGTTGTTCATTTAGCTTCACCAAAGTATCCTCTGATTATGTTGTTGTTCCTTTTAAACTATTACCATCTCGCCACTTCTCAGGTGGCACGCAGACTGAATCCGAAAAAGATTAACGCCAAAAGACACATAGCTTTGCATTGGAAGGAACGATTTTTGTCTTCTACTTCAGAAAACAAAAGGTTGATGCTCATGACTGAGAAAACTAAACCCCGCATTATCTCTTGCAGCGTGTTAAAGGCAGAAATTCAAGAACTCGTCAAACAGGGAGATTTGGATGCTGACCTTGTTTTCGTCAGCAAGTACTTTCACGTAGATTACAGTCTTATAGAAGAGAATCTACGCAAGACCATCCAACAGAATATGCCCCGTTCGCCTCAAGGAATTATACTGGTCTATGGCGATCTCTGTCTGGGTCCGAACAACGAAATGAAGAAACTTGCGGAAGAATACGGCATAGTTAAAGTTGATGCGTTAAACTGCGTCGATTGCCTGCTTGGCGGAAAAGGAAAATCCCTGCAGGCTGATCCCAAACACGAACTCATGCTTATGAATCCGGGCATGACCGGGTTTTTTGAGAATATCAAAGAAAAAGCACGTCAGGAGGGCGTTGATGAAGAAGCACTTAAGGGACTTTTCAGCGGACTTAAGGGAATCGTGCTCCTAGACACCCTTGGAGAGTCAAGCAAGAACCGAGAAGAGCTAGAAAAGTTGAACACTGGACTTACAATCCTTGAAACAAAGACGGTTGGGCTTGATAATCTGAAGCAAGTAATTTTGGAAGCGATGGAACGGAACCGCCAGAAGAAAGCTCAAAACAACCAAACTTAGTAAGGGTTATTCGAATTCGCAGTTTTTCATGGCTTGAACGGTAGAAACGCTTGGTGTAACGTGCATACAACGGGAACGCACATGCGCGGTGTTACTCAATTTTTTCCAGAGCTTTCTCTATTTCGCCGTAGTTGGGCTCTACTTTTTGGTTCTCTGTTATCCACGCGTAGCGGACGATGCCTTTCCTGTCCAGCACGAAGATACTGCGTTTTGCCACGGTGTAGCCTTTAAGTCCAACAAAATCAGGGGCTTCAAGGTTGTAGGTTTTGATGGCTTCGCGGCTGTAATCGCTCAGGATGGGGAAGGTTAACCTGTTTTTCTCTGCGAATTCCTTGTTTGAGAAGGGGTCGTTCACGCTTATTCCTATGACTTGGGCTTTCAAGTCGATGAGTCGTGCCATGGAGTCGCGGAATGCGCACATTTCTTTGGTGCAGACGCTTGTGAATGCGCCGACGAAGAAGGCTAAGACAACTTTATTGCCTGCGGAGTCTTTGAGGCTTCGGAGTTTCAGGTCGGTGTCTGGCAGGGTGAAGTCTGGTGCTTTGTCTCCAATCTTTAATGTGTTTGCCATTTCAAAATCCTCAATTACAAATTAGGAAAAAGTCGCCTATAAATCAGTAGCGTTTCAGCTGAAAGTGAACGCGATAGGGCAGATTTTGTTCAGCACGCAGGCGTCGCATTTGGGTTTTTTCGCGGTGCATACACGTCTGCCGTGGAATACGAGCAGGTCAGTTAGGTGCATCCATTTGTCTTTTGGTACGAGGTTCATGAGGTCTGTTTCTATCTTGGCTGGGTCTTCGTTTTCTGTGAGTCCCAATCTCTGGGCGAGTCTTCGGACGTGAGTGTCCACCGCAATTCCCGCGGTGAAGCCGTAGGCGTTGTAGAGGACGATGTTGGCGGTTTTCCTCGCGACGCCTGGGAGCTCAAGCAGTTCCTCCATTGTACGGGGAACTTGGCTGTGGTATTTTTGGACGAGGATTTGGCTGGTGTTCTGGATGTTTTTGGCTTTGTTATGGTAGAAGCCTGTGGACCTTACGTCCTGCTCCAGTTCAGTTAAATCAGCTTTCGCGTAGTCTTCGGGTTTGGGGTACTTTTTGAAAAGCGTTTTTGTGACGATGTTTACGCGTTCGTCAGTGCATTGGGCTGAGAGAACCGTGGCGACCAGCAGCTCCAAAGGATTAGAGAAGTTGAGAGCAATTTTGGCGTCTGGATGCTCCTTCTGGAGAAGTTCGATTATTTTCGCTGCACGTTCTTTGGGTTCAAGGTAGATTTGCGGTTTCTTCAAAACTTATGCCTCTTTATGAGATTATGCGTTTTGGGGCTATTTTAATTTGCACTTGGGCGAAGTTTTCGCGTGCCAGTGCTGTAACGTGTGTATAAGGTCTCGTTTTGTGTTTCTTCGTTTTCCAAAAGACTTTTACCCTGAAAAGCTCAACCATTTGTAAGGTGAAATTTGATGGGTATGAAGCTTAAGGTTGATGGAAAAGAAATTCCCCTCAACGAGTTCGTTGAAAAAATCCTGCGCGGAACAGTGGTTGGCGCCGTGACTTCACTGCGCGGAATAAAAGAGGACTGGAAAAAAATCGAGATAGAAATCACAAAATAAGGAAAGCCGCAAGGTTATCCTGAAAAGTCCACGCGGGTTTTTATTTCCGCGAACATTTCTCTTTTTGCCTTGCAGATGGGGCAAATGTACGGTGGGTCGTCTCTGAAAACGACGTAGCCGCATTGCTTACAGTACCACATCTTCTTATTCCCCACAGAAACCTCTATGAATTCTTCTTTAGCTGCAGTCGCTGGTGCTGCACTTTGATCTGCAGGTTTTGCTTGTGCTGGTGTGCTTGCCGCTTGGAACGCTCTCATCTGTTTCTCTAGAGGTCTGCGTTCAGGGACAACTGGCAGTTCGGTTTTGCTTTGGGAAACCTCTTTGTTCACGTAGAGCCTGCAGTAGCACGAGCCGAATTCTGTGGCGTCTGGGTCTCGGTAGTCGCATGGGCAAATTATGTCTCGGTCAAATTCGAGTTTTCCAGCCGCAAGTCTGCAGGGGCACGAAGGATAGCCGTAGCGGTCTTCGTTAGTTTTCAAGCCTTCCAGAAGTCCTTGAAGAAGGGCAGCGTCGTTAACCAAGTAGTACCCGAAGGTTCTTGCGTCCGCTTCAGCTCTTTTTCGCACTTGCTCTATGGTTATCATATTCCAAGTGCCTCCTTCAGCAGGTCTTTGCGGAAACCAGTGACCACGATTTTGTCGTCTATGATGGTGGTGGGGTAGCTGAGGCTACCGCCTTTGTTCTGGATGTCGCGGCGGATTTTTTCTTTTTCATTCTCAGTGCAGAGGTCAACGTACAAGTACTCGAATTCTACTTCGCTGTCCATCAAAAACTGCTTTGTCATTTTGCACCATACGCATGTGCTGAGGGCGTACAGGAAAACCTTATGTTTGCTGTTTTTGCCTGGAACTTTAGAAGTGTTCATAACATCACACTGACTAACCTTTGGTTCTGCCGTAATATAACTTTTTAGCTGATTGAGGTTTTTCGTGTTTGGTTTTTGTTTCGTGTTCGAGAAGGTTTTGGAGAATTCTTTGGGGAAAAAACAAATGGTTAATATTGCTCTCACAATGCATGTAATCTCAGTGATGCTTGACCATGGGGAAGCTCAGGCGTTTTCTGATTGTTCTTATCCCGATTTTTCTAGCACTTTCTTATGTCTTTTCGGGTCAATTTTGTTCTTATGCTGCTTCTTCCGTGAATGATTGGCCGATGTTCCATCATGATGCATCTCACACAGGTTTTTCTGAAAGTGCTGCGCCGACAGCTTCGGTTGTGCAGTTGTGGAATTATACGATTGATGCTAGTCCTTTGTCCGCTCCTGCTTCATTTGCGGTTGTTGATGGTCGTGTCTATGTGGGTTCTGCTGATTACAACGTCTATTGTTTTGATGCTTCTAGTGAGGCGAAGGTTTGGAGTTTTCCGACTGGGGGTTATGCTGATTCTTCCCCCGTTGTTCTTGGTGGTCGTGTCTATGTGGGTTCTGGGGATGGGTACGTTTACTGTCTTGATGCTTCCAAAGGTTCGCAGGTGTGGAATTGTACGATTGGGGATTCGGTGGATTCTCCGGTGAACTTTATTGACTATCGAGTCTATATTGAGTCGTGGGAAGGTGATGTGTATTGTCTTGATGCAGCAAATGGTAACAAGGTTTGGAATTACTCAACAGGCGCTAAGGCCTTTCAATCTTGTCCTGCAGTTTCCGATGGTTATGTTTTCGTTGGTAATGATAACGGGAGTGTTTTCTGTATAGATGCTGCTAATGGTGTAAGGATTTGGAATTTTACGGCTGGTGGTGCTGTTCGTTCTCCTGCGGTTGTTGACGGGTATGTTTACCTTGGTTCTAGGGATGGTAATGCATATTGCCTTAACGCTTCCAATGGTGCCAAGGTTTGGAATTACACAACTTGGTATAATAGTGCTGGTCCATCTCATGGCTATCATTGGGGAAATGCGGTATCGGATCCTGCTGTGGCTTATGGCTATGTATATTTGGGGTCTTCGGATTTTGATGTTTTTTGTCTTGACGCGTTAACGGGCGATAAAATCTGGAATTTCACCACTGGTGCTGAGATTTATGCTGCTCCTGCAGTTGCTGATGGCTGTGTCTATGCTGGGTCATACGATGGCAATGTTTATTGTCTGAATGCTTCTTCTGGCATAGAAAATTGGCGCTATCCTGCTGGTATTTTTTCTCCCACCAATGCCGCTGGCAGTGCTGGTTCTCCTGTGATTGCTGATGGTGTGGTTTATGTGGTTGGCAATGGGGCTCTCAGTGCCTTGGGTTCATCGTCAAGTGTTTCCGCTTTTCCTCTGGTTGGGGTCGTGTTTGCGGTTTTGGTTCTGGTCATTGTGGCTGTGGCAGTCGCCTATGCCTATGGCAGATTCATAAGAAAGAAGAAAGTAGTAGCGCAAACCGTTTCGTTGTAACTTAGCTTTTTAGTTGGTTGTGGTTTTTGGTGGTGGGGTTGGTTTTTTGTAAATTGGGTCTTTTTGGTTGCTTTCTTGCTCACAACAGCGGCAAATGCTATTA
>CAYGVV010000102.1:0-6764 GCA_964353395.1 uncultured Candidatus Bathyarchaeia archaeon
GGGAATATGCACAAGTTTACGTGGAAAGGAACCAAGAAGGCGACAAACCGAAAGCCATCAGCCTCCTCAACCAAGCGCTGGAAGTATTCCAGAAGATGCACGCCAAAAAAGACATTGACAAGGTGAAAGCACAAATAATCTACCTGCAAACTGGGCGAAGAGTACCCTTGGAACCCACGGCTCCAGTTGCCACTGGCTATGCACCTCTTGATAAGTTGCTATGCGGCGGGATACCTTCAAACTTCACAACCGTGGTCACTTCGCCATCCTGCGATGAACGAGACTCGCTCATCAAGAGCTTCCTTGAAACAGGCGCAAAGAAAGGCGAACCCACATTCTATGTTACCATCGACCCCAGTTTAGCTGGATTCCTCGCAGAAGAACACCCGTCCAACTTCCGCCTGTTCGTGTGCAACCCGCAGGCAGAAGCCGTCGTCAAAAACGCGCCCAACGTGTTCACGCTGAAAGGCGTAGAAAACCTCACCAACATCAACATCGCCTTAACCCAAGCCATCCGCAAACTAGACCCAGCCTCGAAAAGCCCAAGAAGAATATGCATAGACCTACTCTCAGACATCCTGCTCCAGCACCGCTCGGTCCAAACCCGAAAGTGGCTCACCGAACTCCTCACCCAACTACGGTCAACAGGATTCACCACCCTGGCAGCAATAAACCCGCAGATGCACCCTTCAGAGGAACTCCACGCCATCCTCAGCCTGTTCGAAGGAGAAATCAACATACGCGAAGCAGAAACAGACAAAGGCTTGACCCGATTCCTCAAAATCAAAAGACTAAGCAACCAGAAATACCTCAAAGACGAAACACCCCTAACCGAAGAATAACCAGAAAGCATCTCAAATCACGGCTGGACCATAAAAGGCTAATCGCTGCTTTTTCATGAGGGTTCCAATAACCCACTTACATAAACGAAACAGTGCTAAGTACACAATAACAGCGAAGCCTTATATTTTCACGTATCGTATATTCAAAAAGTTCCCGAGTTGGAGAATCTTCGCTTTGCTGAAATGTATAGAAGTATCAAAGATATTCGGAGGGCTTCAAGCATTAAAAAAAGTTGACTTAACGATAGACGGGAATGAGATTGCAGGGCTGGTGGGACCCAACGGCTCTGGAAAATCAACTTTACTAAACGTTATCAGTGGAGTTTACAAGCCTGACTCTGGCAGAATCCTGTTCTTGGATCAAGACATCTCAAAACTGCCGCCTTACGCGATATGCGCTAGAGGAATAACCAAGACCTCGCAGACAGTTCAATCTTTTCCCGACATGACCACTCTTGAAAATGTGCTTGCAGGCGTGCTCTTTGCAGAAAAGAAAGTGGGAAAGAAAATAGACTCCAAGGATAGAGCTATGGAACTCTTGGAGTTTGCGGGGTTGCCAAAAGAAAAGTTCAACATTCCCGCGAAAAACTTAAACATCATCGAGTTGCGACGCGTTCAGCTTGCAAGAGCCTTAGCCACAATGCCTAAGATGCTTCTGTTGGATGAACTGCTCACTGGGCTTACTCCGAAAGAGAGTGACGAAGCCATCGAGCTGATTAAGCTCATCAACAAGCAGGGCGTAACCATACTCATGGTTGAGCACATCATGCGCGTTATCATGGGCTTGTGCGACCGCGTGGTTGTTCTGCATCACGGCGAGAAAATTTGCGAGGGAAAACCCGGCGAAGTGTGCAGCGACAAGGAAGTAATCAAAGTGTATCTCGGTAAGAAATTCCAGTTCGGCGAGGATTAAGAATGCTGGGAGTCGAAAAAGTCTCTGCGGCTTATGGCATGGTGCAAATACTTTGGGAAGTGTCCTTCCAAATCAAGCAAAAAGAAATAGTGAGTATAATTGGTCCCAACGGCGCGGGGAAAACCACGCTGGTGAAAACCATTTCGGGGCTGCTGCCCGCCACAAACGGAACAATCCGTTTCAAAGGAGAACATATAGAAAAGTTGCGTCCATACGAAATAGTTAAGAAAGGAATAACCCTGATTCCGGAAGGTCGAGAAATCTTCCCAAGGATGACCGTGGAAGAGAACCTTCTGTTGGGTGCTTACACTGTGAATGACAAAAGCAAGGTGAAGGAAACTAAGGAAAGAGTCTACCAAATCTTCCCAGTTCTTAAGAAAAAAGAAAAAGCTTTAGCCCAAACATTAAGCGGAGGAGAGCAGCAAATGCTGGTTATCTGCAGGAGTTTGATGTCAAACCCTGAACTTTTGATTTTGGATGAGCCTTCGCTGGGGTTAGCGCCAATAATTGTGGAAAAAGTATTGGACACTGTTACCAAAATAAACGAGGACGGCGTAACCATCCTTCTGGTAGAACAGAACATACGCGACTCCTTAGAAATTGCTCATCGGGCGTATGTTCTTGAAGAAGGCAAGATTATTATAGAAGGCGAAGGCAGAGAACTTCTAAATAATAGTCACATAAAGGAAGTTTATTTGGGCATTTAACTGGGGAAATCCTCTGATGGATAACAAATACTGGAACAAAACTATCGAAACCATGCCGAGAAAAGAACTGAAAGAATATCAGCTCAAGAAACTTAAGGAACAAGTGAAGCATTGCTATGATAACTCAGCGTTTTACAGGAAAAAACTCGGCAAAGCAGGACTGACCCCCGCAAGCATAAAGACGCTGGAAGACCTGCAGAAGATTCCTTTCACCGTGAAAAACGACCTTAGAGACAATTATCCGCTGGGCTTGGTGGCTGTTAAGCCTGACGACATTGTTGAAGTCCACGCTTCCAGCGGAACAACTGGAAACCCCATAATCGGAGCGTACACAAGAAGCGACATGGACGCTTGGCAGGAACTTATGGCACGATCCATCTATACGACTGGCGGAAGAAAAGACGACGTTATACACATTGCTTATGGTTATGGTTTGTTCACGGGCGGCTTAGGCTTCCACTATGGCGCTCAAAAAATCGGAGCAGCCATCGTTCCCGTGGGCGGAGGAATGACGCAGAGACAGATAAAACTCATGAAGGACCTCGGCGTCACCGTCCTGTGTTGCACTCCCAGTTTCTCAGTTTATCTAGCTGAAACAATGGTTACAGAAGGCGTTAACCCTCGAAAAGACTTGAAACTGAAAATAGGCATGTTCGGAGCGGAGCCTTGGTCTGAGAAAATACGTGAACGCATCGAAGCAGCGCTTGGAATTGAAGCTTTCGACGTGTACGGATTAACCGAGTTATACGGTCCAGGAGTTTCCGTCGAGTGCCACGAGCACAATGGCTTGCACATTTGGGAAGACCACTTCATCATTGAAACCATTAATTCTGAAACGGGCGAAGTCTTGCCAGACGGCGAAGAAGGAGAATTTGTTTTCACACCTTTGTCAAAAACCGCTCTTCCTCTTCTCAGGTACAGGACAAGAGACATCTCTGTCGTCGTAACTGACCAGTGTCCATGTGGGCGCACTCACTCTAGAATGATGCGGGTAAGCGGAAGGTCCGACGACATGCTGAAGATACGCGGAGTTAACGTCTTTCCATCACAGATCGAATACGTCGTAATGGGCTTCCCAGAATTGGCTACTCAATATCAAATATTTGTCGATAGACCCGATGCGTTGGACACTTTCGCTGTGAAAGTTGAATTAACCGAGGAAGCATCCAAAAATGCCCAGTTGGATTTAAACTCGTTTAAATGCAGAATCCAGAACAAGATAAGCAATGTCACTGGACTCCACCCAGACATTGAAATAGTAAAGTACGGAGAAATCCCCCGAACCGAGGGAAAAGCCAAACACGTTTTTGATAATCGCAAGGGCAAAACCTGAAGGACTAAAGGCTAATGGTTTCGAAGATTGCAATAGACAAACCGAACAGTTTTGTACTGCTGAATGGAGATGAAGCAGTCGCACGGGGCGCAATAGAAGCGGGCGTCAAGGTAGCTGCGTCATATCCGGGAACTCCCGCCACTGAGATTCTTGAAGCGCTTGCGGAGGTTTCAAAGCAATTCGGCATATATGCAGAATGGAGTACGAATGAGATAGTGGCAATGGAAGTGGCTGCTGGGGCTTCAATGGCTGGTGTCAGAGCCATTGTATCCATGAAGCACGTGGGACTAAATGTGGCTGCTGACGCCGCAATGACCTTGGCTGAAACAGGCGTTCTTGGCGGACTGGTCATTGCCGTCTGCGATGATCCAGGCATGCATAGTAGCCAAAACGAGCAAGATACCCGGTATTTTGCGGTTCACTCGAACTTGCCTTTGCTGGACGCGGCGAATCCTCAAGAAGCGTTGGATATGACGCGTGAAGCGTTTGAAATGAGCGAGAAACTTGGGTTGCCTGTGATTGTGCGGTTAACCACCAGGGTGGCTCATGGGAAAGCTCGAGTGAGAATTGGCGCGTTTACTAAAGTTGAACGGAAAGCAGAGTTTGACAAGGATGGCTCCAAATGGGTTATGGTGCCTTCTAACGCTATGAGGCAACACAGAGTCCTCAAGGCGCGTTTGGCTGAGGCACAGAAACTCGTTGACGACTCCAAGTTTAACCGTCTGGAAGATAACAAACAAAGAATTGGCATAGTCGGAAGCGGAATAGGCTATTACTACGCCAGGTCATTGTTGGATACAGGCAAGTTTTCTTGGCTAAAACTGGGATTCGTGTACCCCTTCCCTCACGATTTAGTCAAAAGTTTCGCGGGGAAAGTCGAGAAAATACTGGTTGTCGAAGAGTTAAGGAAGTATGTTGAAGACAGTTTGCGAGGCTTGAAAGTTGAAGTCTTAGGCAAGAACCAGCTTGGGCTGGAAGAAATCGGCGAATTCACCCCAGACATCATGAGAGACGCTTTCTCCAAGCTAGGACTGTGTGAAAAAGCCGAAAGTCAAGAAGATTTGGATTTGCCGCCTCGCCCTCCAGTTCTCTGCCCTGGATGCCCTCACAGAGCCTTCTATTACGCTTTGAACACGGTAAATCAATTCGTCAATTGTGACCCGCAAAAGTGCGTTGGCTGCGACATCTGCGAACTCACTTGTTCTTGGGAGAAAGAAAAAGTCTTCAATCCGTCGAAGTCGAGAATTCGGGCAGTAAGACTTGAACAGGTCAAAAACATGGCTTTGGCGTGTCGAATCTGCAAAGATGCACCTTGCGTCGTTGCTTGCCCCGAAGACGCGTTAAGCCAATCGAAAGAAACAGGCGCCATAGCAGTGGATGAGGACAAATGTGACGGCTGCGGCTGGTGCATCGAAGCCTGCGAGTACGGCGCTGTAACACTGCATCCCACTAAGCGAAAGGCTATTGTGTGCGACACGTGCAACGGTGAGCCCAAGTGCATTCAAATGTGTCCGGATGGCGCGTTGATTTTCGCTGGAAGAACAAATGACAAAATTGTGGCGGGCGACATTGGCTGCTACACGCTAGGTGTATTGCCTCCCGTAAACACGGTTCAAACCTGCTTGTGCATGGGCGCGGGAATCTCTCAAGCTGCAGGCATGGTTCACGCAGGCGTAAAGGACAAGGTGTTTGCCGTAATAGGCGACTCCACATTTTTCCACGCAGGAATGCCTGGACTACTTAACATAGCCTACAACAAAGCTAACGTGTGCGTGATTATCTTGGATAATCGGACCGTGGCGATGACGGGGCACCAGCCCACTCCCGGGTCTGGAAAAACTGCCATGGGTGAAGATGCAAAGATAATGGAGCTTCAGGGCATCGCAAGAAGCCTTGGAATTGACAAGGTAGATGTGGTAGACCCGTACAACGTTAAAGAAACCACAAGAGTGATCAGGGAGATTCTCGACTTTCAGGGTCCTTCAGTGATAATTTCTGAGCGCCCATGTCCTCTCAAGATTGAAAAGAATCCTGCCCGAGAGGTTCTGGAAAAATGCAATGCATGCGGCGTCTGCGTGAAAGCATTCGGGTGCCCAGCCATTTCCCTCACTGAAGAACGCGCCGAGATTGATGCCACTCTCTGCTGGGGCTGCGGCGTCTGTGAGGCTATTTGTCCCTTTAACGCGATAAGGAGCACGGCTTAAGATGAAACTGGACCTTTTCTTCACAGGCGTAGGCGGTCAAGGCGTGGTGGTCTTAAGCGACATTTTCTGTGAAGCAGCGTTGTTGGACGGTTTTGACGTGGCAAAAGCAGAAATCCACGGAATGGCTCAGAGAGGCGGATCAATCAGCGCGCACGTTAGAATCGGAGACGAAGTATTGTCTCCCCTGATAGAGCGCGGAAAAAGTGGCGTGATAGTAGGTTTCGAAATACTTGAAACGGCAAGAGCGCTGCCCATGCTTAAGCCTAAGGGAACCGTGGTTATGAACATGAAGTACATTCCTCCGAACTGCATGCTTCAAGGGTCAGCTGAACCGTTGAAATCTGACGAATTGGTCGCGTTGGTTCGGAAGAAAGCGCTCAACGTTTACGAGGTTGACGGAATCTCCATCGCTAGCAAGCTGGGAAACTTGATGGTGGTCAACACGGTTCTCCTCGGCGCGGTTTCGGCTCTTCCTGAGAATCCTGTGAAAAAAGAGTCTTTTCAGCAGGCTATATCAAGCAGGCTCAAAGAGAAATACATCAATTTGAATCTTCAGGCTTTCCAGCTGGGAAGCGAAAGCGTGTTGTTACGTTAGTTTTATTAAGAGTTGGCTTTGATATACAGACAAACAAATAAAGAGGAATTAAGAATGCAAAAGAAAATATTAGCCTTGATAGTAGTTGTAATCATTGTGATCGCAGCCACAGCAGCATGGCAATTCGCACCGCCACGCGCACCTTCACCTTCGCCATCGCCGTCACCCAC
>CAYGVV010000103.1:0-6606 GCA_964353395.1 uncultured Candidatus Bathyarchaeia archaeon
AATTGCTGAGATTGCGCAGGTGACTGAGGTTACCATCAGGAACCGGTACAAAGAACTTGTTGAACGCTTAATGTTTCAGATTAGCATCTAAGTGCATCTTTCTTTTTTCTTTGCATTATTCTAATTAAAAGCAGGTTCTTGCCACAGTTTCGCCCATGATATATGGCTTATGAGGTAAGATGTAGAGGCAAAAAGT
Organism: uncultured Candidatus Bathyarchaeia archaeon; assembly: GCA_964353395.1. Lineage (GTDB taxonomy): Archaea > Thermoproteota > Bathyarchaeia > Bathyarchaeales > Bathycorpusculaceae > JADGNF01. The sequence continues at coordinate 197 of CAYGVV010000103.1, forward strand.
GAACCGGGCAAAGCAAAAATGTTATAGCAGAATCGAAAGGAATCTACTACTAAGAAGATAATCGAGCAAATAAGAAACAGAGGCTTTGCATTGAGTATTTGCCCAAACTGTGGCACAAAAGTAGCTACGGCAGCCAAGACTTGGCCTGTATCTTTCGAAAAAACCAAAAAGTCCGAGGCTGAATCAGGGTTTTTTGTTGGATTGTTCGAGTGCCCTGCGTGTAAAACCAAGTTTAATTCAACAGTTCGGCTTGAAGAAGAATCGGCGCAGACAGCAAATGTTAAAAACGAAGCCGCGAGAATTAGGGGCATTAGGGAAGAGTTTATGGAGACGCTAAAGGCTCTGAGGGAAAAGATACAAGCCTTGGAAACTGAACGCGCGGGTCTAATGGGTGAAATTGAAAAGCTGCGGAAAGCCGCGGAATCCCGCGCCGTAGCCCTTGAAACCGAGGTAAGCCAGATGCGTGAGGAAGTGAAGTCCCTGAAAGAACTTTTAGGCGCCAGCGAAAAGCAAGCGCAAGCGCCTCAGCCTGCTCCGAAGCCAAATTCAAGTTGAAAATATGTATTTTAAAGAGATATTCTTTTTAAGCGCGACGTTTCCTTGTCTTGGTATGCCCTATAAGTTTACCTTTGACATTTCGAAAGCGCCGCATCACTTTTTTGCAGAGGTCGCTTTGGCTAGTTACCAGAAGGGCGTCCATAAAGTTTTCCTGAAAACCCTGCAGGACATCATAAGGAAGTTTAGAATTCAAGAAGCCACAGGACTTGATCTTCAAGATGCTATCGTTGTCATCCAAGACCTTATAGACCTGCAAGCTTGGAATCTTATGCAGAGACGAAAATTTCTGCAATCCAAAAAGCGAGTTCTTTTCCTTCCCCACTGCTCCAGAAAATACATGGACAGCCGATGCAGAGCCGTTTTTGAGCCAAGCCTGCCTTCTTACGTTTGTGCACATTGCTCACCAGATTGTAATGTTAACAGGGCAGACCGCGTTGCCAAGGAGAAAGGATATGACGTTTACGTCTTGCCCGGCGGTTCTTGCGTGCCGAAGATTTTGAAGGCGAAAAAGTACGAGGGCATCGTGGGTGTTGCATGCGGCGAAGAAGCAAAGATGTCCACTGAACTCTTAAACAGTATGAGCGTTGCTAATCAGTCTGTTCCGTTGTTGAAGAACGGCTGCGCCAACACAGTTTTCAACTTGGAAACGTTGACAAAAACGCTGTAAAATAAGAGGTTACTTTACTAGTTCTCTCTTCTTCCACCTGAGATTACTGCTGTGGCACTTTCTGCACTTCGTCGCCGTCGCAGCATTTCTAGCTCCGCAGTCCCTGCAGATTTTCATGTGCAACCTAGCTTTCTGCGCAATCGCTTTCTTAACTGGATCTAATATGGGCATTTGATGACCTCTGTTTCAGGGTTAACACTCAGATAGTTACCTTTCAGATATACTTTTTGCCTCAAACAACAATTCCCAAAAACCGCTTTCCCCACTACTTGATGGTTTCAATGGTAACGTACGACCGCGTATCCTCAATGCCGTCCACAGTGTACAGTTTCTTTAGGGTTTCATCCATGTTTTCTCTTTCAACAATTATCAACGCATCCACATCACCCGCTATCCTGAAAGCTCGCGCGATGGCTAGTTCCCTAATTTTCTCGTACACTTGCATTCTCTTAACAGGTGAAACCTTGATGAAGATAAAAGCTGGAGTTGTGGATACGCCAAGAGCGTTCAGTCCTTTCTCCGTGACATCAATGAAACCTCGACCCGTGCGGATGAAACCTGTGCTTTTGAGTTTTCTCAGGTGCACGTTCAATGCTTGCCTGCTTATGCCTAACTGTTTTGACAGCTCGTCCTGCTTGACCCGCAACGTGTAAATGTTTGTGGATTTGCCTTTGTCGTAGAGCATCTTCAGAAGTTGAAGTGAACGTTTTGTGAGAGATTCCACAGCCACCACCATCATCCATGATGTCTGTTTGTTAAATAAAAACTTTACATTGGTGTGATTATTTAAGATTTTAGTTTTAAAAAGAGCAGACACTTTGGTTCCAGCTGCGGCTCCGCAATAATCAGGTGAAGAACTGCTCAGCCACGCTGAGCTATCGAGACATCCTTTACTTGCCCAGATTACACCATCACATAAAAAACAACGCAAATAAAAGTTACTGAATACTGTTCGGCTTTCAGGTATTCGAGGCTTTCAAAAGAGGTGTTCGTTCAAAATCTCTGAAAGATGCATTGAACTCAGTTTTCAAAATTACCCTAAGTTTTGACAAGTCTCTAATTTCCCAAGAAACGACCTTCCAATATTTGTCGCTTTCCTCTTCCATCTGAATCTGAAGAAGCAAATGTCTTCCATCTGAAGTTATCTTCTTACCAGAAGAAAAATAGAACATTCTATGTTGTGTTTTATTCTTCCTCGTATTTCCAGTAGTCTTAATTTCTAAGAAAGTCACCCTTCTCTTCTGCCTAATCTCAAGGTCAGGATAGCCACTTGAAGTGAGTCTATTAACTTTCAAACGTTTCTTTCTAATTTCCTCAACAATTAGGTTTTCAAGATTCTTGCCGACATCATTTATTCGCTCACCTGTGAAACGGGACTTAGTCTTGTCTGTCAGTTTTAGGAAATTGTTCAAAGCATCGGATAGATATTTTAGCAATTTTTCATCTTGAGGTGACTTAATGTCTATGGGGATTATTTTGTAGTTACATGATGATGCGACTACATCGGAAAAAGAAACACGTCCAACTTTCTTGTGAAGACTAAAAATATGTTTCAATGTGTTCGATGACATAAAAATATAATATGTTAAATATGTATATATAAAAAGTTCTAGTGCTCGTCACTGTTGAGTTAAACATTCCGTAGTTTCAGAGTTTCTAACGGATACAGTTATACTGAAGTATGTGTCTATCAAAAGTGTTATCTTGCATTAATGCTAAAGAGAAAGTCTATGAGCAGCAGTCTACCGACAGAAATCACGATTAGGGATTTCTTGTCCAAAGCATTGGAGCAACGAGCAGTAAAAGTGACTACTGAATGGTCTTTCAGTACACCTATTGGTCGTTTGGTTCCAGACATGCTACTGAGAAATGGCGCTGATTATGTAGTTGAGACAAAACTGGGTGCAGAATCTAAGCTCCTTGACGCCATGGTTAGACTTTACGATTATTCTAAATACACAGAGGCAAAGGGGGCTTTCGCGGTTCTTTTTCCAGAAGAGTTACGAAGACCTTGGAACGTGGAAATCCTTGAGAAAATTGCTACTGACCCTAAGCTAAAATATGTCGTGACTGCAATTTTCAAAGATTTCAGACCTAGTCAACGTTTTGTTGGAAATTTGTCTGAAGTGGCCGATTGGATTGCTTCACAAGTTCTGAAACCCCTTGCAGTCGAGACTGATACCAGTTTTGCCATCAAAGTCTTAACCGAAGCAGTGGACTCAATGACTTTAAACTTGAAGAGTTTGAAGACTCAAGACATTGAAGAAATCTTTGGCGGAAAAACGGTTTTTGAGAATATTCTGCAATATGAGGAAGGACATTATCCCTTTGAGGAAATGAGACAGGCAGCTACATATCTTCTAGTTAACCAAATAATTTTCTACCATGTCCTTTCGAGGGCAAATAAGGATTTTGAAGCAATAGATGAAACTGCAATAGCCAGACCCAGTGATTTGCTCAAGTATTTTGAGCGTGTTTTGCAAATCGATTATACTTCTGTATTTGGTTTTGACGTTGCGTCTAAACTTCCTGAATCCGCAGTTTGCACTATAAAGAAAATAGTGGCAGCAATTAAAGCACTTGCGCCAGAAAAAATCGGACATGACGTGCTCGGTAAAGTTTTTCATGAACTAATACCGTTTAACATAAGAAAAGCCGTAGCAGCTTTTTACACAAATAATGAAGCGGCAGACCTGTTAGCGAATTTATCAGTAAATTACCCCGATTCTAAAGTAATGGATTTGGCATGTGGCAGTGGAACTCTCCTTGTTGCTGCATATCATAGGAAAAAAACGCTACTCAAATTAGGTGGAAAGGAAATTTCAGCGGAGGACCACAGAAAATTCTTGGAACATGACCTTACAGGTATAGACATAATGCCATTTGCAGCTCACTTGGCAGTAATGCACCTATCACTTCAAGCATTGTTGCATGAAACTGAAAAAGTAAGAATTGCAGTCTGGGACTCAACTGAATTGAGGCCTAACATGGACATACCCGCAATCTATAGTGAGTTAAGAGCAGCATACAGACGTCCAACTCTCGATATGTTTAAAGATGGAGAGAAAGGCATAAAAAGAAAGTATATCCAGAAAGGCGCTGTCACAATGCAGGGAATTGGTGGTCAACAGATTCACTTGGAAAAAGCAGATGTAATCATAATGAACCCGCCTTTCACAAGAGGACGTAGATTACCTTCGGAATACAAAAAACATCTTAAAACTCGATTTAGGCATTACAAAACGTTTCTACCCTATAGGGAGTTTGGTCTATATGGATATTTTATACTTCTAGCAAATGATTTTCTAAAAGAAAATGGAAAACTGGCGTTTGTTTTGCCTGCCACAGTACTGAGAGTACAATCTATGGCGTGCATTAGAGATTTCTTGCTAGACCACTATAAGATTGAAACCATAATTTCCACAACAGAACGTGCCGCTTTTTCTGAAAATGCACAGTTCAGAGAAATTCTCCTTGTCGCACAGAAGAACGCAGTGCTGCCTAATAATTCAACATGCAGTATTGTGAAACTAAAGAAGCTCCCAAGAACTGAGGAACAGGCTAAAGACTTTGCGTCCTTGATATTAAAAGAAAGTTCCAAGTCACATTATTCTTTCGAAAATAATTTGATGAGTATTTCAATAATAAAACAAAAAGATTTGAAAAAAGTCGATAACCTCTTTTCGCTGATTGCAGCAACTGATGAATCACTTGAAAGAGCTTGGAGTAACTTCTCCAAGATTGCTGAAAGCAAACTAAGCCAGATGAACCAATTTCTGAAAGAGAGCAAAGGCGAATTGTTAAGGGGAGTTGAAAACAAGTTTGGAAGAAAATCAGTCTCTATTCCTACCACCTACATTTCAAGACTCAAATCTAGAGCAAAAAAAACAGACGATGTTTGGATAGTTCTGGAAATTCACAAAGAAGGTATAGACGCTGAGAATCTCAGTCTGCCCGGCTCGCACTTTATTCCATTCAAATCGTTACGCTATGGATTACGAAGGCTTTCGGGAGTTCAGAAAATGAATATCGCTAAAGAATTAGATTTTGTCATTGTAGATACTTTTGAAGATTATAGCCAATTTTTTGATAGCAAGCCAAAGACTTTACAAAATCTTGGAAAATGGAAAAGATACGTCGATGACCGACAATGCAATCTTGCGCTAAGCTGGCGATTTGATATTTCAGCGTCCGGTACTTGTATTCTGGCATTTTATTCGAAAGAAAAGTTTACTCCAACGGAAATGATGCGCGCCGTAACTGGGCTCACACAAGACGATGCCAAATTGTTAGCTTTGTGGTTTAACAGTTCTTTTAGTCTTCTTTGGATTTTGAAGGAAAGAGTAGAGACAAGAGGGGCTTTCTTACAAATTCCCGGATTTGTATTAGACGTGATGCCTGTGATAGACACGCGAAAACTTTCAAAAATTCAAAAAGAGAAACTGCTAAAGCTTTTCGATGAGATTTCACAAGTAACGTTCCCAAGCATCATGGAACAACTTAAAAACAAATTCCCAACAAGAGTTAATATTGATAGTACATTCTTGGAATTATTTGGTTACGCGAAGCAGGACATCGATGTGACTTTAAATTGCCTTTATCAGGTGATAGTAACCGAGATTGCAAAACTGAAGACTCTGATGGAAGGTTAAATAGAGTTTTGCTTTGTTTCATTTTGTACAGTTTTTGAGTATGTTCTCTTTGAGGGTTTCTGGGGCGTTTGCTGTTTCCACTAGGTCTACGGGTACTCCAAGTTCGAGTTCCATCTGTGCGTTTAGGGCGAGTTATTCTGAGAAGTAACAACCCAGATGCATGCAATTTGACAAAATCCGCAAACACAGCCAAACCTGAACCCGCAAACTCCATGCAGATTCTATATATAAGGGGGCTATAGACTGTTCCGAGCAACAGAGCAGACCTCAGTGAACCAACAGTAGAATCTATAAATAGAGGGGGTATAGACAAAAAATTGCACAACAGAACCAACCCAAACCAGCAACCACCCACCCAAAAACCCACCACCCAAACAACCACCAGCAGAATACCACAACCTATTTATTGACGGACCAAAAAACTTAAGAAGCCACCTAAAAAGGTAAACTAGGAGCGAAGCGTTAACATGTCAGAAAACAACGCAGTGCTGATCGGAAAAAAACCAGTAATGAACTACGTGCTGGCCTGCATA
>CAYGVV010000104.1:0-6580 GCA_964353395.1 uncultured Candidatus Bathyarchaeia archaeon
CGTAGCCTGGCAGATAACGGCAACCAGCCACCCAAGCTTCATAGAAGGACGCACTGGCAATGTAATGGTTAACGGTGTGAACGTGGGCGTGGTTGGCGAGGTTAACCCGCAAGTGTTGGAAGCGTGGAAACTGGAGAACCCGACTGCAGCCTTCGAAATAAATGTGCAAAAGATACTTGAAACTAAACAGTAGCAGCCCTCGGAAGCTTAACTAGCGCTTAAAAGAAATGTCCCTGACGCGTCTTGACCCTACTGAATCTTCGTTGACCACAGCACCTTTTTTGTCAAACGCTAGACTTGCATGTGAAAAACTAAACCAGTAAACTCCAGCTTCACACAGGGGTTCAACCTATATAAAAGGGAGGGGGTAGTCACCGAGAGCACACTAGTTCTCAGCGCCATCCCAAGCAAGCAAAAGTCCACTCTGCAAGGGAGCATAAGTCAAAACAGCAGTGCAGATGGCACATTCCGTGCCGATTAGAAAATAAGAAAAAAAGATTAGGATATTACGCGTTTAGATTTTCTTCTTTTCCAAGACCTGCCGGAAAGTCTTTCCGCAACATTCGAACAAGCCTATAGTTAGTTGAGTTCTCTTTCCTGCCTTGTCTGGTTTGCCAGCCATCTTCCAGGTTTTCTTCGCGTTTTTAACGTCTTTTCCGCAATTAGGGCATTTAGCCATAACGAGTTTTCCCTCACCCCTCGTTATGTATGGTATTAGAATAAAACATTTTCCATTCATGACTCTTCAGAAAACGGGAAACTTCTAATCTTCTTGACGCCTCATCGAAACGTTTCAGCAGCTGCAGCGCCATAAACTCGCAAGTCAGCCTCAGAAAACAGCACAAAAACAATCCCGTCGAGGCTGTCTTCTTTTTTCAAGAATTCCTTAACCACTCTTAAAGCAATACGACTGGCTTTTTCAATGGGGTAACCATAAGCGCCAGTGCTTATGGCAGGAAAAGCCACAGTCCTCAGTCCGTTAGAAACCGCTAGCCGTAACGAATTCTCGTAAGCCTGCGCCAGAAGCTCAGGTTCCCCTCGGTTTCCCCCACGCCAAAATGGCCCAACCGTGTGGATGACTTGTTTTGCTTTGAGTTTTCCAGCTGAAGTGATTACCGCTTTTCCCGTTGGGAGACCCTCTGGGTATTCTGTCTCGCGTATTTTCCTGCATTCTGCGAGTATTTTTGGTCCGCCTTTACGGTGGATTGCCCCGTCTACGCCGCCTCCGCCCATGAGTGACGAGTTGGCAGCATTCACGATTGCGTCTGTCGTTATCTCAGTTATGTCTCCTCTAATCAGACGAATGAATGCTTTGCCAACGTGAAACTCATCATTCACCATGCCTGTTTTCTCCTACATGAGTATGCTGATTGCTTGCCACAATGCTGAACCGAAGAACCATGCGCCGAAGCCAACGAACACTGCCACGCAGAAGAACGAAATTGCCTGATGCACCCTTGGAGTCCAGAACTGATGCGACTTAAAAATGGCAAACGCCACCACAGTGTACCATGCGAAGTCGCAGAACCAGTGAAGCCCAGCGAACACTGAGAAGCCTGCCAACCCGAAAATTTTAGCGTTCAATACAAGCGCAGTGCCGATGGTTAACCACCATAAAATGAAGCCAGGGTTAACCGCGGTTGTCCTTATTCCTGCAAGAAGCGAGTCCTGCCTTGAACCAGCGTATTTCTCGTCCGTTTTGTTCCTGTTTCTAAACGTTTGAACACCCATATACATCATCAACAAGCCGCCGACAAGCCCCACCGTCACCTGCACAGAATCTGGGACATCTAACTCGCTTAGCAGGAAAAAAATCAGAAACATCAGCGGAAACTCAACTATTCCGTGGCCGATGGCGATGAGTGCTCCTGCAGTCTTTCGTTTTGCTGCCTTCTCAATTGTAACCGCAAACAACGGTCCAGGCAAAAGTACGCCTGACAAAGATATGAGCGCTACAGATGCCAAGAACAACGGGAAGTCACTGATGATTGTCATGTCGCCTCAGCTTGGTATACAAAAGCATCAACCAGACCAATTAAAAAACTCACCGCTTTCCGCCTATTCCGCCTAGCTTACTCTGCATTATAGCAACTACCTCCGTGCTGTCTTTTGCAGCGGCGTAATCGTCAAGCAACATGGCGTTTAACTCGAAGAACGTGTGGCCCCACGTGAAAATCGAAAGCAACTCTCGGGCTTCATCCTTGAAACCCGCAATGTACAAGGCAGCCGCCAGCGCTTCCGCCGTAGTCAACTTGGTCGCCTTGGCAAAGTTGGTTGGATTACCCGCAATCAACACTGGCAAGCAACGGGCAGTTCCCCTCACGTGATGCGCCAGAACTTTTTCCGCGTGCTCCCAACTGCAGTCCAAAGCGGCAACCCCGAAGTCTGCGACGCGTTGCCTGTCGGCAGGTGAGAACGCTATTTCCCCGAACGGATTAAGGATTATGGCGCGTTTAGGCATGAACCGCGTTCTGGAAACTATTCTCGCCAGTCCGTGGCGTTTCAGTTTCAAGCCAGTGCAGCGTTTAGGGTCACATTGGTTCGCGTGGTAAATGGTTATTCTGATTTTAGGTGCTTTTTCCACTTGGTTTTCGCACCTTCAAGTGACTCATCGGGTCATCCAAAACCTGCGGAATAAAATCAAGCAAATCAGTTGCCACCAAATGATAGCCTTCTTCAGCAGCTGCGAAGTCGCCTGCAGCACCGTTGACGAATGCGCCAGCAACAGCAGCCTCAAACGCGTCAGCCTTCTGCGCCAGCAACGCGCCGACAACGCCTGAAAGTACATCACCTGTGCCGCCAACAGTCATGCCTGGGTTACCTGTAAAATTCAGCTTCACCCGCTTGCCATCAGAAACCACATCCACCTGACCCTTAAACAGAATCACGGCGCCAAGCTCCGCTGCGGTCCGCTTGACTTCCTGAACTCGCGCTTCCAAGCTTTCAGGCAGTTTTTTGCCCGTGAGAATGGCAAATTCACCTGCGTGCGGCGTCAAAACAAGAGGCACCTTCAAGGGTTTTTTGAATTCTGCGAAAGCTTTCAAGCCATCCGCATCCAACAGCAAAGGTTTACCCGTTTCTTCAACGGCTTTCACGCAGGCTTTAACGAAGGCTTTGGTTTCAGGGTGCAAACCAGCTCCCGATCCTAAGGCTACCGCGTCAACTGCGCTTAAGTAATCCTTCAGCACGTTCATGTTGGCAAGGTTAAGGTGGCCGCCGTCAAGCTTTACAGTTATCAGGTCAGGAGACATCGAAGCGATGTCATGCGCGGTTCTTTCTGGCGCTGCAGTATACACGATATCCATGCCCGTGCGCAGGGCAGCCATGGAAACTAGCGTTGGTGCACCTGAAAAAACCTCGCTGCCCCCAATAACCAGTAAGCGTCCAAAATCGCCTTTGTGAGCGCTTAAGGGACGCATTTTTGTAACGAGAAGAACATCTCCTGGACCCGCAAACGTTTCTAGCTGCTTGGGCAAGCCTATGTCCTTTATGACTAGTTCGCCCGCGTATTTTTTGGCTTTTTCCAGTCCCTTTTTTGCTTTGTGAAAAGTCACAGTAACATTTGCTTTCACGGCGTTGCCAAGCACTTCGCCGGTGTCAGAGTCTATTCCTGTTGGGGCATCAATGGCGATTTTAGCCCTTTTCAGCGAATTAATGTACTCTACTAGCTGGGAGATGGGTGGTTTGAGTTTTCCCTTCGTTCCCGTCCCAAGCAGCGCGTCAACGACTACGTCAGCTTCAACCTTTGGGATGGCGGAACTGTCCGTGACTTCCTGAATTGGTATACTTTCCCGCAGAGGTTGCAGGGCAGTCCAGTTTGCAAGCGCGGCTTCATGAGTGATGTCTCTTCCTCTGCCCGCGAGAACCACTTCTACTTGGAAACCCATGGCTGACAGGTGCCGTGCAGCTACGAAACCGTCGCCGCCGTTTCCGCCTAAACCGCAGAAAATCACGATTTTCTGGTTCCGTTTGAACCGCGTGTTGATTTCGACTGCTACGTTGCGGCCAGCGTTTTCCATTAGTTGCAGGAGGGAAACGCCGAAGTATTCCGCGTTAACTTCTAAGGCGTGCATGTCTCGGCTTGTGATGTATTCTGGGTGCATGTGGAAGCCTCAGTGAGTTATTGCTACCTTTTAGGAGATAAGCCTATCCTTGGAAAATGCAGCGTTGCTTGCTGGAAGGATGGATTTTCACGTTGAAAAATGTAGGTTTGTATACAAAAGTATCAACGAAACCTGCTGAAATAACCGTTGCTGCGTCGAATGCGCTTTAAGATAAGCTTGTTTTTGCATTAGCGTTGGCGTTACTTGGTTTTTGGTCGCTGGCTCTTTGCCCTGTATCCTCTCGATATAATCATCGTGGAGGTGACAAGCACATTGGGCACGTTTCTAACGTGATCTGACACGAAGTCTTCCAACCCCTCCAAGTCTTCAGTCATCATTCTGGCTATCACATCGTATTCGCCGAACACTATGTCTGCCTGCATGACTTCTTCGAACTCGATGAGTTTCTGGGCTACTTCTCTCTCGGTGCCTGAACTGACTTTGAACATTACATAAGCTAAGACTGCCATTACTTACACCGAACATTGTAATCGCTGCAAGGCTTAATTACTTTTCCATCTGCCCTTCGCCTGCGGAAAAAGCTTTATCCACTACCAATTAGCATTTACTGTTGAGTTCGAGTAGCTGAATCAACGTGGCTGCAATCTAAATTGTAGGGTGACTTTGTTTGAAAAAAAACCTAGACCTAAAACTAGGCAGTAAAGATGCTTTGATAATCGCAGACATTCAATTGGACTTTCTTCCAGGCGGCGCACTGCCCGTTTTTAAAGGAGACCAAGTGATTCCTGTGCTTAACGAATACCTGAAAATCTTCAAGAAAACAAACGCGAAAATCATCGCGTCAAGGGACTGGCACCCGGCTAATCACATGTCGTTCAAAGCTCAAGGAGGTCCATGGCCACCTCATTGCATTCAGGAAACTGAAGGCGCCAAATTTCACCCTGATCTGAAACTTCCCAAGGGCACAGAAATTGTTTCGAAGGCAACGGATCCAAACAAGGAGGCTTACTCGGTTTTCGACGGCACCGGATTGGCAGACAAGTTGAAGTTGCAGGGCGTAACGCGGGTTTTTGTGGGTGGTTTAGCCACTGACTATTGCATTGTGAACACGGTTCTTGACGCGCGCAAACTCGGCTTAGACGTTGTGGTGCTTCTGGATGGCAGTCGCGGCATCAACGTTAACCCTGGAGACGTGGACAGAGCCATAGATGCTATGGTGAAGAGTGGCGCTGAACCAATCACGCTAGCCGATTTTCCAGAATTTGAAGCTCTGACTGAAGAAGAGAACGCAGCGGAAGTTATGGGGGACAAGCCTTTGTCTAGGGTTGATATGAAGAGGAAAGCCCGAATGAGGCCAAAAGGCTCCTACAAGCAAGTCCGCAGAGAACGCGGCTGAAGCCCGTTTTTTTCACTCATTTCTTGACCTGCTACTTGCCAGTTTGATGTAAAATCCAGAGTTGCCTCGAACTTGAACGAACCTTAAATATACGTAAAATCTAAACTGTTAAAATAGCGTAGAGGTCCTCAATCGAGCCAACAAAGGCACTTTTCGCCTGTTTTTTATTGCTTTTGATTGATTTTTAGTCGGCTATACGCCAGAAACTGCTCTTCAAGCAGGCTTCGGTGCCTCTGGGGAGCTCTAATAAGCGTTCGCGGTGTCCTAACCGAGCTTCTGTCGCCTGTGAACTTTTATGCCAACCTGTTTTATGTCTTCGAAATGGTTCCGAATGGTCACTTTTTACAATAAAACGTTAAAATGTGCCGCTGGTCAATTGGAAAATAGAATTAAACTGTTAAATATTGAGGGTGTTTTTCTGGTTGTTTGTTATACGCGTTGCGAAGTGAGTGCTCGCCACAAAGGAGAGTTTGGAGGTTACAGTCAACCTATCGCAAACCTTTAGCGCAACGAGCCAAGCTATTTCAAAAGGACTTGAATGAACATGAAGAGTGGTGACTGGATTTCTGGCTTTGCGGGCTCTGTTCAGAGGTGTGTGTCATAGAAAGTGTGTCTGGGTGATGCTTTTGTATACAGACGTTCTATCCCATCCGCATTTGTGAAGAGGTTTATATGTGGTCAGCGTAAGTGTCCTTTTTTATGCAGGTTCATGTTCTATTGTGTGGGGATAGGTCTTGGTAATTGAACGGGATTTGTTAATTTCCATCCTAAAACTGACTAAGAATGGACCTGTTATACGTGAAAGTATCAATAGAGACGCCAAGATTCCGTCTGCTGTTGCCTTAAAATTGCTTAGGAAACTGCAAACCGACGGCCTTGTTTATCTTGAGGGCGACATGGTTGAAGCCAGCGGCGGCGGAAGGCTAAAGTTGGCAGTTAGGGCAGTAGAGTTAGGCGCGGATGTTGAACGCATGAGTAATTTTCTCAGTTGGCAAGAATTCGAGGACATTGCGGCGCTGGCGTTAGAACGAGACGGCTACGTTGTAGCGAAGAACGTGCGTTTCAAACATGCCGAGCGAAAATGGGAAATAGATGTGGTCGGCTGCAGAAAGCCCTTAGT
>CAYGVV010000105.1:0-6433 GCA_964353395.1 uncultured Candidatus Bathyarchaeia archaeon
AAAAAAAGTGACTTAACCAAGCTTCCACACCAGATTCTTGAAGAAGCAGAGAAAGCAGGCATCGAAGCGGATGAGAAGAACCGTGCAGGCACGTTTTTCCACTTGAACCAAGAGACAGTGGCTGCCACAGTGAACGAGCTTTACGAGGGCAAACTGGAGCTTATGGACGTTAAAGCTGCCTTGCAGAAGTACTCGTGGCTTAACGATTACATGTGGAAAGTCGTGAGCAAGGACAAGGATGAGTTCACCAAGAAAGTCGCAGAGGATTACAGTGGCGGCTACTTCATGCGGATACTGCCAGGCGCTGAAATAACGTTCCCTCTGCAATCTTGCCTCATGATCACGCAGAAAAACTTGGAGCAGCGAGTGCACAACATCATAATCGCTGAAGAAGGGTCAAACGCACACATAATAACAAGCTGTGTCCAGCATTCTAACGTTCCGAACGCGTCGCATCTGGGCATTTCGGAAATTTACGTGAAGAAAGACGCCATGCTGAATTTCACTATGATTCATCAGTGGAGCGAAAACACGCTGGTGCGCCCCAGAAGCGCGGCGGAAATAGGAGACAATGCCACATTCGTTTCAAACTACGTCTGCATGCGACCTGTTCGCGATGTCCAGATGTACCCTGTGGCTTACTGCAAAGGTGAGAATTCACGCGTGAGCTTCAACAGCATACTGTACGGGCAAAAGAACTCGCAGTTGGACATTGGCTCAAAAGCCGTTCTCACCGGGAAGGGCAGCAAAGCGGAGATGGTAAGCCGCGCCATTGCCCGCGAAGGCTCAAAGATGATTGTCAGGGGCATGATAGAAGGCGACAACGCGGATTGCAAAGGACACCTGGAATGCCGCGGTCTGCTCATGGACGACAAATCACTGATGGAATCCATACCTGAACTTATCGCTCGGAAGAAAGGCGTGGAGATAACTCACGAAGCAGCGGTAGGAAAAATCAGCGAGAAAGAAATCGTTTACTTGATGACTCGTAAGCTGTCTCGGGACCAAGCGGTTTCGCTGATTATTCGCGGTTTCATGGATGTGAGCATTCTTGGCTTGCCCGAAGCGCTGAACGCGGAAATCAAAAGCATTGTGGAAGCTTCCACAGCCGCCGATTAACCGCCCAGCTGTCTAATGGCGTGAAGAGGAAAAAAAGAAGCGAAAAGCGCCTCTATAGTTTCTTGTAAACCACATCGCGTTCCTTGGTCTGCTGCGCCAGCTTCAAGCCTACGCTTTGTCCAGCTTCGGCGCGTTGGATATTCTTGTGCTCAACCTGCATGGAGTCAACAACTTGTTCAAAGTCAGTTGCGGGTCCTTTGACGAGTATGCGGTCGCCCACTGATAATGGCGCGGTGAGTTCTAGGACGGCGACGCTGATTTTGGAGAAGAAATGCGTTATGTGTCCAACTTCAACAATATCTTCACTCAGATAACTCTACCCCCTGCTGAACACTATTGTACTGTAAGCGCATAAAAAACTTGTCAAACGTCCTATGGAAGGGGATGAGAATTGTGGCGTTAGGTCTTTTTCTGTCCTGCAACTAACAACTCAAAAGGGGCAGAGAAGGCAAAAGGATTTTCAATCTGTACATCTAAAGTATATGCCATGTTGGACTTGGAAAAGAGAACTCCTGAGCAACAGAAGACTGCTGAAAACGCCGTTAAAAACAGCAAAGTGCTCTCTGAACTCTTAGATGGCTTGCTCTCCAAGAAATGCGCGGTCCGATACAAGAACTTCAAGGCAGTCTACCTCATCAGCGAGGAGCACCCAGAAGTGCTTTATCCGAAGTGGAACTTCTTCGAGAACATGCTCAAATCCAAAAACAACACGTACACGTTCTACGCTATCCATATTCTGGATAATCTGGCGAGAGTTGACGAGGCGGGCAGATTTGAGAAGGTTTTCGACGAGTTTTTCGGCATAGTGAATGGTGACGCGTTGGTGCCAGCGTGCCACGTTGCCTATGTTTCGCATAAGATAGTCAAGGCAAAACCTGAACTCGCTGAGGAAGTAACGAACAGACTGCTGAACTTGGATAAGGCCACGTACAAGCACAAAGAACTGGTTCAAGCAAACGCGTTGGTATCGTTCTCGGAATACTACGAGCAAATCCACGATAAAGACAAGATACTCAACATAGCGAAAGAACTGCAGAAAAACAAAAGCTCAAGGGCGAAGAAAGAGGCAGTTAAGTTTCTGAAAAAATGGAACGTTTAGAAGGTCTCCTTATTTGAGGACAGGCCAAGTTTTTCCGAGCAAGTAGTCCGCGTTAGTTAAGCCTCAGTGGCTTTGTCTCTTAATTTTCTCGAGGCTATTGTTTCCTCCACAAAAACCAAGCATTCAAGCCAAACGAAAGAAACAAAACAGCCCAAACAAGCACACACAAAACAACACCAACAAAATTGAAGAAAACATAACTCATTTTTCCGCCTATATATAAGGGGGCTATAGCCTTTTCCGAGCATCAGAGCGCTATGGGATGAAAGGAAGTTGCCTAATCACGGGTTCAATGAGGTTAAGCACTATCTGCGGGTACAGCCCTAACACAATTATTGCGCCAGCCAGAATGAACACTGGGATGAGCAGTCGTTTCGGCTCTCTTATTTTCTTTTCATCCTTCGGCGACTTGCCGTACATGTAATTCACAAGCCTGAACAGGTAAGCCGTCTGCACAACACTCATCAACACTCCAATCACCGCCAGCCAAGCCAAGTTACCCTGAATCGCCGAAGTAAACACCAGATATTTAGCGAAAAAACCGCCAAACGGCGGAACACCCGCGAAAGACAATGCCGCCATAAGCAACCCTAAACTTGCAAGCGGCATTTTCCTACCTAATCCCGAGAAGTCTTTGAGCGATTTGAACCCGTAGTGGTTAATGATGCCCACTGTCATAAAAGCAAGCGCCGTTGTTATGCCGCCGATGAGGAAAAAGTACAAGTTGCCTTGTAACCCCAGCGTTATGGCTGCTGATGAGCCAGGGATTATGCTGCTCATAGCGACAAGGTTGTAGCCTACATCAGCTACGCAGACGTATCCGATTAGGACCTTGATGTTGTTTTGGGCTAATGCAAACAGATTACCTATGACCATGGCTAAGGCTGCCATGATGGCTATCATCAATCGCCAGTCCAGTACCTGTGTGGGCACCAAGATGAATATGAGGACACGTATAAGGACGTAGTAGCTGCCTTGGTCGACAAGCGCGGAAAGGAAAGCAGAGGTTGAAGGGGGTGCAGCGTTATAAGCACTGGGTAGCCAGAAGTGGAACGGTACGATGGCTGCTTCAATTGCGTAGCCAGCGACCATAAATATGAATGCAAGTATCAGCAGGTTTTTGTCGCCTAGAGCTATCAATGCGTCTTTGACAGCCCAGAAATTCAAAGTTCCCGTGATGCCGTATATAATGGATAAGCCGAAAACAACCAAGCCTGAGGCGATGACGACCATTATGATGTATTTTAGTGTGGAGTTGATAGAGTCGCGGTTTTTCTTGTAGAGCATCAAGAAGCATGAGCCTGCGGTTGCGGCTTCCCAGAATATGAACAGCGTGAGCAAGTCGCCTGCAAACACTGAACCGATTAGGGCGGCAGTAAGCATGAGCATTACAGCGTAGTATCTTGCGGCAGGGCGCTCAGTGGAGTTAACGTAGAATATGCTGTAGAGGAAAACAACGGCACTTACGCAGGTGAAGATGAGAGCCATGTACACGGATATGCCGTCTATCATGAAGGCGCTTGAAAGAGCAGTTAACGGCGAATCAGATAAAGACAGGTTTACGAAGCCTTTTTCAGGAGACAAACTATAGTATTTGATGGCTAAGTTTGCCGCGAAAGCTATGACGACGGCAAAGACGACTGCGAACCACGCAAGCGTCAAGGCGGTTTTATGTCCACTTCTGTTTACGAATTTGAGAACTAGGACGGTTAATAGTGCGAAGGCAACTAGACTGAGTATGGGTAGGATTGCATCTATGATTTCAATCATGGTTCATGTCTCATCCAAAGTGTATTGTATTAATCAAGTTTACAAAGAACCCAGGCCAAATGCCTACAACGACTATCAAGATTACAAGTATCGCCATGGCTAGTTTCATGTAGTTAGAGACGTCGGTAATCTTGTGTTTGTGTGTACCTTCTGCTTCAGTTTCGGTTTTTGGTTGACCAAAGAAAACTTTGTGGGTGAAGCGCAAAGAGTAAGCAAGGGAAAGCACGGTAGCTACTAGCAGCAGAGCTGTTGGCACTATGTAAAAGTTGTCAAGTTGGATAACTTGGAAAGCACCAACGAATATGAAGAACTCGCTTATGAAGCAGGCAAACGGAGGTACACCGCCTATGCTCAAGGCGGCGATGAAGGAGCTGACGGCGGTGAACGGAATCTTTCCAGCAAGACCGCCCATTTTTGTGATGTCCCTTTCTTCGGTTTGGTGCATGATTGCGCCCGCGGAAAGGAAGAGCAGCCCCTTGCTTAGGGCGTGGCTCAAGATGTGCAGTACTGTTCCAGTGATTGCTATTGTAACGACGATGGTGCCAGCTACAGTTGAAGAAGGGAAAAGGGAAATACCGAAGAGGATGTAGCCCATGTGTGCGATGCTGGAGTAAGCTATTACGCGTTTTATGTCTGTTTCAACGAGTGCGATGAGTGAGCCGAAGAAGGCAGAGATTACTGCGAAGATTGCCAAGCCGTGGAGGAAGTTAACTGCGAATGGTGTACCCATGAGAGCTGGGAAGACCATTCCAAGGGACAGGCGGATTATTGCGTATGCGCCTGCGCTGATGATGACACCGCTTAGCAGAGCGGACAGGGGTGCAGGAGCATCCGAATGTGCGTCAGGCAGCCACATGTGCACGGGGAATATAGCCATCTTAACAGCGAAGCCTGCGGTGAATGCAAGCAAAACCAACCGTACAATGTCAGGGTTAGTAGTGAAAAGTGCCTTCATTGCTGTGAAGATGTCGGTTGTGCCAGTGGTCATGTAGATGGTGCCGATGCCTAAGAGCACGAAGACTGTGCCGATGTGGGTGAATATGAAGAGTTTGAAGGCTGCTTTGTAGGATTCTCGGTAGCCCCATTCGCCGATTATGAAGTAGGCAGGGATAAGCATGAGTTCCCAGCAGAGATAGAACAGCAACAGGTCAGACGTAATGAAGACGCCGACGAGACCTACGCTGAGCAGTGTAAGGAGAGCGTAGTACACGGGCAGGTTCTTTTTGCCTTCCATGTAGTTGATAGAGAAGAGCGCACATGCTAAGATAAGGACAAGGCTGACTATCGCTATCGAGGCGCTTATGCCGTCAACAAAAAGCGCGAAGGAAGAATTCAGTTCTTGAAACCAAGTGTACGTTTCGGTGTACCTGTTAGGGGTGCTGTTAAGAATTGTTGGAATTGTTGAGGCGATTAGCCCGATGTTAACTATGGCTATTAGCGCAACGAGAATTCCAGCAGCTTTGGGAGATTTCTTTCCTGTAAGATAGACGAATGGGATTCCTAAGACGGGCAGAAGGAATACGAGTAGTAATGCGTACGGCATTTTGTTACACTCCTATGGTTACTATTATCAATATTACAATTATCAAGAAGCCAATCAAGGCCGCTGATAGGTAATTCTGCAGTGTGTTTGTGGGCAGTTTTCTCAGTTTTGAGGCGGCACGCATTGTCGATTGTGCAACGGCTGCTGGGAGACGTCCGAAGACAGAGTTTTCAAAGACATGTAAGCCACTGGAGAAAAGCAAGACTGCTTTAGTTACAACTTTTTCGTAGAAGTCGTCAAAGAAGTAGCCGTGTTTTAGGAGCTTCGCCACTGGGTTTTTGGCGCTTCGGATGGCGTTCATTACCGAGTAGTTCTTCCAGTAAGTGGCGTATATGAGGAATCCTGCTGGGATGAGAACGAGCGCGAAGATGACGGTTTCTAAGCTGAGGAAAGAACCGAGAAGACTTGTTTCTGCTTCCATTCCCATGTAACTGCCCAGCCAAGGCTCAAGGAAGCCCCATACAATGCATGCAACAGCCAGAACTGCCGCGGGTATCAGCATTATTTTCGGCGCTTCATGCGGGTGAAGCTTCTCTAAATGCTCCGACTCTTTGCCCAGAAAGATTAGTTTAAGGAACCTGAGGCTGTAAGCGAAAGTGATGGCAGTGGTGGCATAGATCAATATGATTTGCAGAAGGTTTCCCGCATCAGTTATGCTTGTGATAACTAAGCCTTTGCTGAAGAACGCGGCAAACGGAGGCAAACCGCTCGTCGTGATAATCATTATCAAAGCTAACATGAAAGTAATAGGCATGGCTTTTCTGAGACCGCCCATAAGCCGCATGTCACGGGTGCCCAAGGCGTGAATTATGCCGCCTGCAAGGAGGAAGCCCAGCCCTTCGAAGAAAGCGTGACTCATCATGTGGAACAGGCTTGCAAACCAGCCTATAGACGAAGCCGCG
>CAYGVV010000106.1:0-6392 GCA_964353395.1 uncultured Candidatus Bathyarchaeia archaeon
CTCGGAAAAGACTATAGCCCCCTTATATATAGTCTGGTTGTTCGCTGGTTCATGTAGGGGTCGTGTGTGTTCTCTGAACGGCAACTGTGTGTGTCGCGTCAGACGTGCAGGTTTGCATGTGTTTCTCTCTGCATTTGCAGGCAACCTGGCTGTTTTCTTTGAATTCTGCATTGCCTGAACAGCTCCCTGCAATAAAGTCTAAAGAACCCTAATGAAACTAAGAAATTTACCAATTTACAAACTCGTTGGCAACTTGTCAGAATGCATATCTTGTAGTTTTGACTGTAACTGAAGAGCCCTTGCTTGACCTTGGTTAGCTAGCATGTCTACCATGAACACAAATTGTCTCATGGACTCAGCATTTTGCTTGATTTGCTTACTGTTCTTAGACCATTGAGAACAGAGGAGTTCCGAGAGAGCATATGAAGTTTTGTCCACCGTCTTATCTCGATTATCCAGCTTGGATAGACAATCGAACAGCAGGGGGATTCCTATTTCGGGGAACATACTAAACCCAATGGAGGCAAAGAATTGTACTAAAGTTGGAAAATGAACTGATTGATGCCCAAAGGTTTCAGACCACACTTTTATAAATGGAATAAGCTTTCTCAATGGTTTCCATTCTTCTACAGTCCAGTTTACTATTCTGGCAGGATCAGTAAAGATAAGTAATCCAACAATATTTTCCATTTCTTTATCGTAAAACCCAATTTCTTTCTGTTGTATTGTTAAGATGATTTTTTGACCAAATTTTGGCCAAAATTCGGCTAGTTTGTCTTCAAGTTCAGGTTGGCAGCCTGCCAATAGCATATGTCGTAAAAACATTTGCATGACTGTGGGTTTTCTTTCCCAACCATTCAGAATGTGATTGTAGAATTTAGATTCTGCAATATCTACAGGTAGACGCATTGCAACGCTGGTGATGATGCGGAAAAGTATCTGATTCCAATTATTATGATCCCACGAATTGTAATGATCATTCTTTTGATAGTGCTCATATGCATTTATGGTAAAAATCAGAAGTTCCTCAAGAAAGTTGGCAATCCCCTTTGAATCAGGTATGTGACTTATCTCAGAACCTGTTGGTATACAATAGAGTACCGCTTTCAAGCTTTCAGTGTCAACTTCAGTAGGAAGGCATTTTCCAATTGGTTTTTTGGCTTTAACGATATATGATCTCTTAATGCAGGTTTGTATGCAGCTCCAAATTATTTTTGGATCTGTCAGCCAAAGCGCTTTAAGTCCATCAAACAAAAATTCTTTGACCTCATCATTCACGTGAGAAGACAATTCAAGTGCAGTCTTGCGAACTTCCTTATCTTTCGGGGTGTCTCTTAAAAGAACACACAACGCACGAGATGCTGATCGTCTGTAGCCCATCGGATATCTCGAAACTTTGTCATTCTGATTTGATTGTGGTTCTGGACGTTTGGCAGCTATTAGCAGTTGTTCTCTTAACCATTGAGCGTACCCCTTTTCTTTCGCCCATTGATAACGGCGAAGGAGAATAGAAGCAGCAAATGCTGCAATAGCTTGCGCACGCATCTCTGAATCTTCAAGAAAGCTAACAGGTTGATATGTAGAATTATCATTGCAAGCAAGCTCTTGAGCATACATGAAAGCCGATTCTATAGTAAACATTTGGCTAAGTTCATCCTTATCTAGGAGATTCATTGACCACCCCCAAAAAGCATTAAGTCTAGCTTTTACCTCAGTAATTCTTAATCTTTCTTCTTGCTCTTTTTCTAAATGAGCGGGAAGTTTAAACTGAATTCCAATCTGCCCATTAATCTCGACTTTTTCGTAGTTTTCGATTTCGGCTCTCGCGGACCACAGTTCACAGTCTTTTTTCCTCTCTTGAATTAAAGCAGGGTCAATTTTTTCCTCCTCAAAGAATACTGGCGGATTATCTGGAAAAGCTTGCATCGCTTTTTTGAGCCTGTGTTGGGTTTCGGGGGAAGCCCTTAGCAGAATTGGTAAAACAAAGCTGTCTATAGTCCATTTTCGATGACTTTCCTTGGCGAGTTCAAGCAAGATTTTGTACTTCGCTTTATCTTGTGTTCTATTGAGAGAAAAGTAAAGGGAAAAAGCACTTATCGTATTTTCAGCTGTCGAATCCTGAACAACTCTATGATAGTCCATAAGCCAAAAAGAAGGATTCTCAAGTATCGGCATTATGGCTTCTTGGCACGATTTGAAATTAGCCAACGCAACGGATGAGCAAACGCCAACCACGGCCACAGACTCCGTGTTTTTCAAGACGGATTCAAAAAGCTTCCTCGGATTCATGTTGTTTTTAAGCTTGTCATTCATCCAGTATTCCAGCGCCATTAGTGCACATGTAATTGTGCTAGGCGCAACGCTTGGATACCTATACCATTGATAAACCAATTCATCGCCCCACACTTCGAGATTACCGCACTCAAGTTTCAGGAGACAAGGAATTGGCGTCCTGTTCGCTTCCACCTGTTCGCGTTTTTTCCAGAAACTGGTTGCGTGGTTCACTACTCTATGAATTAGTTGCAGACCCTTTTCTTCGTGAAGCCTTAAGAATCCAAGGAATGGGCCCTCAAGATAAGTTGGAGGTATCCAATGTGTATGCTTAATTCCTAAATCCATAAAATCCACAAAACCCAAATGATTTGGGAATTTGCTAGCCTCCATTTTTTCGCACAAAATGTTTCCAAGCAAGTCTAATGTCGTCTCAGGTAGGAATTTACAAAGAGGTATCCATCCTCTTTCAAGAATGACATCTTCGAAGCCGTAGTTATCTGTTTCTCTATTTCTTATTGCTTTGCTAGAGACGAAATTTGATATCGTTTCAGGCAGACAATCCGCCGCATACAAAGTAGAAAGGATGTACCTGTTTTTTGGCTCATCTTTGTATTCAGCTAGCAAACCGTTATTAAGAATATCTAGGCTCAGGAGGGCTATTTCTTTACGGAGTGATTTTTCTTCATTTATGAAGGTGCTAACCCATTTTTCAGCAATGAAACTAAATTCATCCAAGACTTGCGCTTTAATTGCTTGGGTGTGTTTTAACATAAATTGAATAATCGGAATCCATTGTTTTTTGACTGGAATCGTATAATAGGCAAGATACTTGTCAAGTTCTTCTTGAGATAATCCTGCAAAAAGAGTATACATTGAAGGATTTGCCTGAACACAAATAGTTCTAACAGCTTTTAGCAAATCGCCTAACAAGGCTCCGTTGTTGCTAAGCAAACATGGCTGTATCAGGGGCAATATTTCCCTCAGCATTGGAGAGAAGAGCGGTGCGGTCAGTGCAATTTGGTGCCAACGTGGGGAAATCATGCTCTCCGAGTCAATTGTATCCAAAAGATTTAGCCAAGCATCTGGTGCGCGTTCAAGCTCCAAGAGTCTTGATACAAACAAACGAAAAGGCCGTATAAGGCGCTGTGAGTCTCCTAACTCAAGCAAAAACTTCGAGATTTCACACTTATGCCGATTTAGCAAAACTGTTAGCGCCCAATCCTCCAAAACATCATGCGCGAAACGAAGCTTATCGCCTTCTTTGACCAAAAGTCTATCCGAAATTAACCCAACAACAGTTTGATTATCAATGTTATTGATGTTAAGTTCAGGAACTTCCCCAGTAAACGGCTGCATCGCAAGGTGCAGTAGCAGCTCTTCGCGCTGTTCAGGATAGCCTACCCCGCGATTCATACCCTCAGCTAATCTAACAACCTCTCTCCAATACCAATCCATAAGCCAAACTTCACTTAATTCCACGGAGGCAAATTGAGGTGGCACGGTTATGTTTGGCAGAGTTAGTACGTCTAATATGAAAGGACGGGAGAGTATTTCTCTTAGGTAGTCTTTTGATGCAAGATTCTTGAGATTAGGAAATTGGTTTGCCACTTCAGCAATTTCATCATTGCTAAGTGAACCTAACTCCATTATTTTTAATGTTCCTTCGGCAAGATTTTTTCGTGTCTCCAAATGTAACAGGACATTCTGAGCTTCCGGCGATCTGCAGGTAAAAATTATTCTCCAACAATTCTGTTTACTTCCGCCGTCTAATAAAACAGCGTCATTGAACTTTCGAACGGATATGATTAAGTCATTTAAGATTCTTTTCTTGCTTTCATCTGTACTTCTTTCTAAACCATCTACTAGCAAGCAGCGAATAGGTGCACTCCCAATCGAAAATAGCAATCTATCTAGTTCGTTATGTACATGTATAGACTGAAGAAAACCATCCAAAGTGCTACCTTGAAACCTTTCTACAGCGAAAACAATAACTTCACCTTCAGATCGCAACCGATTTGATAATAGCTTAAGAAGCACCGATTTCCCGACCATTGGTTCTCCTGAAATAACAACGACATCATTCTCTCTGAGGTCTGCTTCTAATTCGTCAATTTTCTCATTTCTCGGCAAGCGAACCTTCAATCCGATGCTGTCCGATATTGAGTCAAGCACCATATCCGAATGCTTTCTTAAACGGGCTAGGTCTAGGGCGCAATTTGGCGCATCCATAAGAAATACATCTTCAGGCATCTGATTTCTCAGAGTATTTACATCAATAGAACCTGCAGAGCGAGCATACGTTTCCACAATGCAGCATAAAGTATTGAAAAGCGATTTAGCTTTGTTTTCATCTCGGTCTTTGAGTTGGCTAAGTAATCGGTTCCAACAATACGTAGCGTCGCTACTGCCAGCGTTTTCCAAATCAAAGTTGATAACAACAAGACATCTTAAAAAGCGCCATATCTCATCATCAGATATGGCCGCTCCCTTAGCTTTTCCTAGAAGATTTTGTATTATCTGTAAATACTTTCTTTTCTCTTCTGAAGAGAAAAAAGTTGAAGCGACTTTATACATGAATTCGACAGAATCTTTTGATGCCCTCGCCCATTCCAACATTGATTTGAAATGCCTATCCACGTTGGTTTGATGGATGCCAAGTCCTATGGCAAGCCTATCGGTTTCTTGGTTAAATTTCCACCCCATCGTACTGCAAAATGTTTTCCAGCAATCACTTATTACGCGCGCGAAATCTTCATTTGTCGAACTATCTGAAAAAACTAAATTATGCTTTACCTGTAAAGCTAGCTTTCTTTCGCCACTTACGTCTTTTGCAGTAACCACAATATCGTCCAATAAGCATCCAGAAAATCTTTGTTGAAATCTTACTTCGGTGCATATACCACGATCTAAGCCGCGAGGAATTTCTTGCGCTAAAAGCGAAACTAGATAGTATGCACCTACTAGCTGCTCAAAAGTTGTACCTGAGCCAGATGTTGAGAACGGGTTTGCTTTTTCGTTCTTGGCTATGTCGCCCACACTTCATCAACTCTAACTCTAAATTAATTTTTTATCTTCAGCCACGTTTAGGAACATCACAGAGGAAATGCTAGCTCTCATAGAGGTTGTATTAAGATAGCTTTTATATGTATAGTTTGCAGGTTGGTAGCACTGCTGGCAAGTGGCTTTTAGCTCTCCCTGAAGAACACTTTGTTCTGCCAAAAGAACACACGATACCACCAAGAAAGGATTCATCCCCGTTCACTTGTGATGTGGGAAAGAATTAAATCTCTTTCACCGTTAAGTATGGCACATGAAGTCTTTTCTGGAGTTCCAAAGCGAGGAAAACATGAGCCTGTTCACTGACCTGTACGAGTTGACGATGTGCGCCAGTTATTTCGATAACAAGAAGTTTGAACCCGCAACCTTTGACCTTTTCATAAGGCGGCTGCCTCCTGAACGAAGCTATTTTCTGTTCGCAGGCTTAGAACAAGTCCTGCTTTACCTAGAAAAGATAAGGTTCACTGACGAACAAATCGCTTACCTGAAGAAACAAGGGTTTGAAGCCGAATTTTTGGAGTACTTGAGAAACTTCAAGTTTACGGGTGACGTTTGCGCCGTTCCCGAAGGCACAGTAGTCTTCCCCAATGAACCCCTCATCCGCGTCACTGCGCCCATAATCGAGGCTCAACTGGTTGAGACTTTCCTGCTTAACACCGTTAACCTGCAGACCATGATAGCGACGAAAGCCTCCAGAGTAGTGCACGCCGCCAAAGGCAAGTCTGTAATCGAGTTCGGCTTAAGAAGAGAACACGGCATCGACGCAGGCATGAAAGTGGCGCGGAGCAGTTACATCGCAGGATGTGCAGGCACCAGCAACGTTCTCGCCGGCATGGCGTATGGCATTCCCGTTTTCGGAACCATGGCTCACTCATTCGTGATGTCTTTCGAGCGGGAGATTGATGCGTTTCGCGCTTTCGCCAAGACCTTCCCATCCAAATCAACCCTGCTAATCGACACTTATGATGACCTCGCAGGCGCAGAGAAAGCCGCCAAAGTCGCGAAGGAGCTTGAAAAAAAAGGATTCAAACTCGGCGGCGTGCGGCTGGACAGCGGAGACC
>CAYGVV010000107.1:0-6386 GCA_964353395.1 uncultured Candidatus Bathyarchaeia archaeon
CCTGACAGTCGGTTTAGTCACGCCAAGTCCTCCGCCTTCTTCAAGCTCATCGCCTTCGCCTTCCCAGAATCCAACGTCAACGCCAGAGCAAACCAGCCCTCAAACCGTGTCTCAGGCAGAGTTTTACGGAGTAGTCGTGGTTCTTGCCATAGCGGTTGTTGCGTTGTTAATTGTCATAGTGGTGCTTTTACTTAGGAAAAAGCCGTAAAACTGGAAACTCGGAAAAATCTACAAACAAAGGCTAAATTGATTAGGGCTTGGTTTCCAAGCTTTTTGTGGCCTTTTTCAGCCTTGCAAGCTGGGATGGGGTCAGCTCTTTTTTTCGGGATTCGAGGATGGAGAGGAATTCTTTTTTGTTGTCTGCGTCGACGGCGGGGAGTGTGCTTTCGGCGTGCATGGGTACGTCGCGTGGGATGCATTTCTTCAGCTGCGCGGTGAGGAGGGGGAAGATTTTCTGTTTGTATGCTGGGTCTGCAGCGGCTACTTTAGCTAGGGCTTTGACGCCCCAGACGACTGTGATTAGTGAGCCGTGGTCTATGGCGTCTGTGACGTCGGCGAGTTTCGCCCATATCGCGTGTGGTTTTTTGTCGGCGACGGTGGCGAGGGCGATCATGGCGCCCCAGACCATGCGGTTGTTTTTGCTCTTCAGCAGCGCAAGGAAATCTTCGACGTAGTCGGCGATTAAGTTGGGTTTTAAGTAGCCGATTTCGTAGAGGACTTTGAGGCAGTCGCTTTGGACGTTTTTGTTTTTGTGGGTGAGGTTTTCTGCGATTATTCGGATGCCTGTTTTGTCTGCGGTTTTGGCTAGTTGTTTGGCGAGTTGTTGGTTTGGGATTTCGTCGCGTCTGTTCTGGTAGTATGCTATTTTGTTCAGTGCTGACATGGTGAACCTTCTTGTGGTTGGTGTTTGGGTGGTTGGGGTATAATTGTTTAACTGTTTCGGGGATGGAATGTTTCTTAAGGCTAAACTGCGCTATTCTTGTGTTGAGGGCTGCGCGTGGATAAGAACTGGAAACGGTTGGGGCGGTTGCCGCCTGAAACAAAAATAGCCATGTGCATGGACATGTCTGACGCTTGCGTGCAGGTCTGCGCTGAAAACATCAAAGCCCAGAACCCGGGCATAAGTGAAGAAGAACTGATTGCGAAGTTGCGAGAGCGGTTGGCTTGGTCTAAGCGCCATCGTAAGCGGTGAGGAATAGACGTATGGAAGGGTACAACAGGTTTGTCAAGCGGCTGGCAGAGGCTCTTAACCGGAAGGATTTGGATTATGCGTTCACGGGAGCGTTAGCCGTGAGCTTATACGGTTCTCCGCGGACGACCAGTGATGTGGACGTGATGGTTGCGGTTTCAGGCAAAGCAGCCGCTAAAGCCAAGGTGGCAGATGCTCTGCGGCAGGCTGGCTTAAATGTGGATGAACGAAAAATTGACGAAGCCGTAAAATCTGGCTACAACATAGCTACCTTCAAAGACAAGAAATCAGCCTACACAGTTGACGTGATATTTTCCGTGGAAAAACTGGAGAAACAGGCTGGGAAAGCTGCAGGAATATCCACGTTTTTCCAGAAACCCGAAGGCTTGGTTTTGGCGAAGCTGCGGATGATTAAGGTTACTGTGCCGCGGGAGCGAGCGGTGAAGGATGAGGAGGATGTGAAGGCGGTTTTGGCGTTTACTAAGGTGGATGTGGAAGCGGTTAAGAAGCAGGCGAAGCAGGACGGGACTTTGGAGATTTTTAAGTCGTTAACTGAGTGAGAGAATCAGCGTGGCTTGCGTTGCCGTTTCCGCTTTGTGAGGAGGGTTACGGCTTGGATGTGGCTGCATTTGCCTTTTTGGAGGTAGCCTTGGCAGGTGCAGCTGAGTTTGCCTGTGTGGTCTTCGGCGACGGTGTAGGTGCCGTGGTCTCCGATGACGTTGTAGATGCCGTTGCCGAGGGGTTCGACTCTGCCGCTGGCTGCGAGTTTGCGGGCTTTCTCATACATGGCGTCGCGGTAACGGGGCATTTCTTGTGAACCTTCCTGTTTGCGTGCCTGATACTGTTTAGTTAGAGCTGCCTTAATTAATTTCAGTTGCGACGCGGAAGACGAAACAGCAACCACGGAAAATACAGGAATACAACAGGTTTTGGTTGTTTGTTTTAGGAAAGGTTTAAGTGGTTTTGTAAACAGTAGTGTTTACGGTGAGTTTGATGGCTCAAGTCCAACTTAGACTGCCCGAGGAAATGGTTGCCACAATTGACTGCTGGGTCGCGGAGGGCAAATTCAAAAGTCGCAGCGACGCCATAAAAACCATCATCGCTCTATACGAGGAACGCGAAAAAACCCGCAAATTCTACCAGATGCTAAACAAGCTCGATGAAGAAGCCAAACAGCATCCCGAAAAGCTGATTCGGCTAGAGGACGTTTAGTTTTTGGTTTTTGATGTTCTGTGGCTTCGCAGTGCGGCGAAGGCTTTGGAAAAACTCCCGAAGACAGAAAGAACGCGGATGAAGCAGGCGCTCAGAGAAGCTGCCGTGGATCCTTATAAAACTGGGAAACCGCTTCACCCCTCACACTACTGGAGCACAAGAACAGGCGACTACCGCGCAATATACACGATAAATCAACCCCAAAACCAAATAACTGTGCTGTTCGTTGGGCACAGGAAAAAAGTGTACGACGACTTCACAAAAATGCTCTAAAACATGCTATGTGGAAGGCGCAACGGCAACCACAAACAACATAACTATATCTTTCACGCAAATTGTAAAATATGAAGTTGCTGTAAATATGTTAAAGAAGTTAGGCCTGAAATATATAATATCATTTTATCTGGCCAAAAAATATTTATCGGCGAATATAATATTGATTAGTTCGAGGTAATCAAAACGAAATACACATGTTTGAAAATAAGTCAATGGGGCTACGGAAAAGGCGCAGACAAGACCGACATATACGTAACAAGCATGACGTTAAAAGACCTTGAAAAAGCATCCATCGACAGATGGAATAGAGGAAACAAACGAGGATATCAAAGAGACCCCAGTCCAGCCAGATTTGGAACTGGGCGCGGAAGCATTATCAGATATTTGCTTAATGAGTTGGGGGCTTTTCCGACTTCAATCCTAATCAACTTCAGAGGGAAAATAGACTATCAACCCACCAAGAAAATCAACTCAACAATCGAACTAGGAGAAATTGACATAGCCAGCGACGAAATACCAATCATTATCGACGGCCAACATAGGTTAGAAGCATTGAAAAGAGCCCGCATTACAAAACCAGAAATCAGTAATTATCCATTACCGGTTTCAATAATGAACTTAGAAGATAAATTCGCAGAAATGGTTCACTTCTACTTGGTAAACTCTAGGCAGAAAAAGATACCGACAGACCTAGTTTTTCGTCAACTCCAAGTTTTCTCACAACAAGCGGTACTTGGCGGAAAAGACTGGTTGAAAGAAGTAATTCTTGGACCGCGTGAACACAGAGCAGCGCTAGCATCTTTCATAGTAGATGCCTTAGAGGAAGATCAGAATTCGCCATTCCACAACGCTATCCAATACGTCGGTGAGGAAAAGGAAGACAATCACCTACTTAGAGACTATCAGCTATCGCGATTCATTAGCACAATTCTAAAAGAGCGAGCTCTCGCAGGGCTAAGTCCCGACAGGTTTGCTTCACTGTACGGTGAATACTGGAGTGCAATCAAAGAATTGTATCCTGAATCGTTCAAGAAACCAACCGAACACAAACTTCTCAAAGGATCTGGTGTTGCCACATTCACATACCTGTTTCCAACGATCTTTGCATACTGTGCAACGGAAGGTAAAATATCAAAGTCGGAGTTCAAGCATTACTTGTCGATGCTAAAAGAAAAAGTTGAAGATGAGCAATTGGAGCCGGACTTCAAACGCCCGATAGATGATGATTGGTGGTCGATGGCTCATGGGCCCTCAATTGCTTCGGCCACAAGCGAAAAGATGTTTGCTGAAATCCTTAAAAACATAACTAAGAAAATCGAAATCGTTATGAAAAAAACGAAACGCCTTGAGTAGGGGCTAATCCGCCATGAATAAGAAGAGAAGGGCGAATTTTTCCCACCTTTTTTCCTCAAACCTTATAATTATTCCACAACAAAAGACACTTTTGATGTTTCAAAGTAGCTCTCCCGTTCTTTCGAAAATGGCAATTGACATAGACGCTGTTGCGACATGTCTAAAGAACATGAGACGGCGCTTAGCCAAAGCGTACTGGCCAGTAAAGATAGAGAATTATTTGCGTTCAGCCATATTTGTTGCAGATGATTGCTTGGAGAAGTTCAAGAAATGTGAACAGTTTGTGGATGAGACACTAAGGTTAGAATCGTATGTTAGACAGCAAAGTAAAACAAAGGAAATGCTCTTGCTGATAAATTACGGAAACAGAAGCGAATTTGAAAGTAAGACAACGTCTGCTATTGAGCGGTTATCTAAAATAAACTGCAACCTAATGGAGTACTCTGATTTGTTATCAAGGTCAATCCGATTGTCAAGTTATACTTGCGAAAAATGCGATGGTTTAGGAAAAATCGAAAAGCAACTGATTGTTAGAGAAAGTGGAAGTCCTCCTGATGTGATAATAAGAACATTTGAGTGTACAGGTTGCGAAGGTACTGGACAGATACCAATGAATACCGATTTGAAGAAAAACCTGAGATGTTTCTTGGAGAACATAGACACAATCGTATCCACGATATCAAAGAGCATTAATTCAGTTGGAAAAATTACATCGAAATCTTTTGAAATAATAGACGACAATTAATCGCTCACTCATTTAGACAGTCTTGCTAAAAATAGCCTCGACTTCCCGTGAGCCTTTCTGAATTTGGAAATTTACCAATTCATAAATTTCGTGACAGTTTAAAAGCATCCCATCGCGTTCGGTTTCTCTTAGATGACAAATATGAAAGAAATCCCAAGTCAGATCAAAAGCCTGACCGCGGGCGACCTTGTTCTCGTCGAATGGAATGACGCGTCCATCGGCAAGAGCCTTAGCAACGGTCTCAGTGGCATAGACGTACCCGTCAAGAGTTGGGGTGTCTTCATTGGTGTTTTGGGGCAGAAGAGGCGGCATGTTGTTTTGGCGCAGAATTGTTTCCGTTACAGCGACGGTTTGTATGACATCGATTACATGGCTGTGCCTTTGACTTGGACCACCAGCGCCACCGTCATGTCCAAAGCGCATGTTTCTGGGGAGGAGGCGGAGAACCTGCGGAAGAGCTTCTTGATTAACGAGAAGGTGAAAGGTGAGAAAGCCAGTTTTGACCGTCGCCGAAGATTAAGGCAGCAGAGGGTGCGGAACCATGACTGACTGGGTTAAGAAAGCGCTCACGCGGAGAGGCAAGAAGGCGGTTGGAAGCAATTTGGCTGAGGTTTCGGCGAGTGAACGGCTGGTTCTCGGCGTCAAATTCGCCATCGCCTTGACTTTCAGCTTGACAGCCATGGAAGTCGCGCACCTCGCGTTACTACGAGCATGGAACAGCGAAGTGTTCGCAGGCATCATGGGGTTGGCGGGCACGATAACGGGGATTCTGATTTCCCAAAAGACAGGAGAGTGAGTGAAAAAATGGCTGAACCAAACACTGAACCCGAAGTTCAAGCTATAAAAAGGGGAGGGGGTAGCAGTTCTGAGCAGAAGAGGTCCGCCAAAGACCTTATCGAAGTCGAATGGAAAGTCATCGACAAACTAACGACGATGGCGGAAAACTGCAAAAGTGAACAGAAAAAAGCCTTCTACTACCAAACATTAACGGGACACATTCGAACCCTCTCGGTTTTGCTCAAACTTTGGGGAGAAGCAGACCAGAAACAGGACCTAGCCAAACTTCTAAGTGAAATTCACAAAAGAGCCCAAACCCTTGCTAAGAGGTTAAAACAAAATGCAAACAGAACAGCAAAACGAAAACGAAAGTGACTGCGCTCCTAGCCTCTTTGCTGAGCTGGTTTTGGACTTCAAACCCTTCAGCTACCAAGAAAAACTCCTAAATGACCAAGCAAAACGCATCATCGCCTGCATGGGCAGACAAACAGGAAAAACCACAACCATCGCAGCAAAAGCTCTCCATTTCGCGTACACCAACGAGAAAACAACAACTCTCATAATCACGCCTTCCTTGCGGCAGAGCATGATTATGTTCGACAAAATCCTAACATTCATAAATTCAAGCCCTTTCCTCCGCGACAGCGTTAGACGCAAAACCAGAACCATCATCCAATTCTCCACAAACTCACAAATAATCGCACTTCCATGTAGCGAGCATTTACTACGAGGATACGCCGCTAACCTAGCCATCTGCGACGAAGCCAGCTTCATACCCGAAACTATCATCACCGAAATCCTCTTCCCCATGCTCAGCACCACCAACGGCACAGC
>CAYGVV010000108.1:0-6360 GCA_964353395.1 uncultured Candidatus Bathyarchaeia archaeon
TTATAGCCTCTTTGTAAACATCCGCTTCGTACACTCCTATGCCCATAAATCCGGGTTGCTCTCCCCTTTTGGAAAGTCTTACTTTTTCTTTGGCGTGTTTAAGTTCATTCTTCAGTGTGGCCAGCTGAATTTGGAGATTAGCTTCGGTGGTTGTGGCTCTTTTGGTGAAGATTTCAAGTATGAGCTGGAAGCGGTCGAAGTTTTCGACGCCTGTGGCTTTCGCCAAGTTATAAGCTTGAATTGTCCTCAAAGGGTTGTCAAAAATTACTTTTTCAGCGCCTTTTTCCTTGACTAGTGCGGCGAGTTCTTCCACTTTTCCCGCGCCCAGTTGGTAGCGTGCGTCTGGTTTTCTGGTTTGCTCCATTTGTGCTACAACGGTGTACCCTGCGGATTCTGCTAGGCTTCTAAGTTCTTCTAGGCTTGAGGCTTCACGGTTTAGGCGCCGCTGCACTATAATTGCTTTCGTTCTGCAGCCTACTCTCCCTTACCCTTCTTGTCTACCTTTATTAGGTCTCCGAGCGTTAACTCACGGCTTGCTAATTTAGGAATGTTCTGCGAGATTTTTTCGTCCGCCACTGGAACAAGCAGTTTAATTTTCAAGGTGCGCTCGAGTTTTGACACAAGTAAGTTATTGGGCGATAGTTTTCTGGTTTCGATTTTTCGCAGAACATTTGCTTTTTCGTTTATTTTCATGCCGAGGTCTTCGTGGCTGAGTCCAAGTTTTTCTCTTGCCTGCCTTATCTTCTCGCTATAGTCTTCTACTATTTCTTCGCTTGTGTCCACTTTTGCCTGTATCACTTTCTTCCTAATCTGGATTGGTCCTTGAATGGGAATGGCTGTTCCCTGTTTTTGAGGGTCCAATTTCGGTTTCGGCAGTGGCTCTTCCCAGGTTGCTTTTCCATGTTTGGCGCATTCGTTACATACTGTAAGTTTGGCGCCTTCAATTGCTACTTTGTTTGGGTTTTCGTGGATTTTGCGTCCGCAGACTTCGCATCGCAATAGGGTTCACCCAGATTGTTTTTATTGCATGCCGCATGTTTATAGTTGTCGAATTAGAAAAGGCATGTTTACGGTGAAGCACGGTGGAAAACTCTCTTAGGCGAGTCCGAAGCATTGCGGATTACCAGTTTGGACTAGGCGTTGGCGCTAAGCTCTTTCCTGACAACGTGGAGATTCAGTATTCCCGCGCTACGGGCAGGATACGCTACGTTAACTTGCAAGGTGAAAGGCTTGCTACTCTGCGCCCCACCGATGGCTTGCTTTCTTTGAGCGTTGCTGCTGCGAAGTTTGCGGCAGAGAACTTGGCTTCTGTTGCACATTGTTTCGTCACCGTTCGGCAGGATGTGGCGAAGTTTGTGGCTGACGGCGGCGACGTTTTTGCGGTACACGTGGTGGAGGCTGATGGTGAAATCCATGCGAAAGATGAAGTTATCGTTGTGGATGAGGGCAAGCAGGTTCTGGCGGTTGGGCGCGCGTTGCTGTCCAGTTCAGAGATGAAGGCTTTCAAGACTGGGGTCGCCGTCAAAGTTCGCCATGGCTGTGGCAACGAGATTTAACTGAAAGGCATCAGAGAAAAAGTCTAACTACAACTTGTCAGGGGTTGTACACTTCTATGTGCGAGCAGACTCGGAGAAGTTCAATTGTTTTTTGGTCGTAGGCTGGTCGGTAAATTATTCTGCAACTCCTCCCTAGCTCATACGCAAAGTAGCCTTTTCGGCTTGCCTTTTTGGGGATCCCTAGGCGTTCAGGTTTGTCTGCGTTCAATAAGTTTTGAAGTGCCGAATCGACTCTTTGAGCCATTTCGTCGCTTAAGTTTTTGTAGCTTGATTTGAATCGATTTGACGGTTTTGCCTTCCACAAAGCGCTGCCTACTTGGCTCTTCTTTTTGGTGAATGTGTTTTTTCTCTTTCGACGTGCAATGCATTAAGAAGGTCAGATGCGTTGTCGTAAACCTGTGGTGCTTGGGTTGCGAATTCTCTCTCGCTTTCTTCTATATCAGTTATTTCAGAATCAGATAATGGCGGACTTTTGATACGCGATGGCTTCTGAACAATTATCTTCAGAATTAATGCGCCATTTTCTTGTTTCAGTTCAAACTCTGAACCACTTTTCAAGCCAAGTTCCTTTATTGCCTTTAAGGGGATTTGAACCCTACCGCGTTCATCCATCTTGGCTTTTGCCACACGCTTCACCGACAAAAATAGAGCCCTGTTAATTACATAAAGGTTTCCAGAAAAACCATTTCACGTTGTCCTCATGCAATTGCCACGCATTGCGGCTGTGCGCCACGTCGTTCTGTCATAATTGCAGAGATCCTGCAAAAGAGAAACCGCCATTGACACTCACTAGCATAGACGTAACCAGACGTAACTGGACTTTTCGGGACGTTTCGCGAAAGAAAAAGACGCAAGATAAACCCGTTTCACAACCAGAACAACAAACCTAGCCTAAGACAAAAGCAGATGCGTCTCAGGGGAGGGGGTAGTGTCACAAGAGCAAGAGCTCTCTACTTTGCAGCCCGCAAAAGCTAAGTATATTTGTTTCCTATGAAGAATACTCTGTTGGAAGTGAATCACACATGCAGCGGCGTATTAATCCTCGAGATGCAAGGCGCATGATGCAGCGCATGGGCATGAACATGGACGCTGTGGACGACGTGGAAGAAGTCATAATCAGAACTCCCACCAAAGAAATTGTCATAGAAGAACCCGAAGTGGCGATTGTTCAAATGCAGGGAACAAAAATCTTCCAGGTTGCAGGCGGAAAAGTCACCGAACGCGCTCCTGAACGCAAATCCGCAGCACTCACCGTATCCGAGGAAGACGTAAGCCTAGTCGCAGCACAAACAGGCAAGAGCGTTGAGGAAGCAAGAAAAGCCTTGATAGAATGTGAGGGCGACTTGGCGAAGGCTATTTTGTTGCTTCAGTCATAACTTTTCTCGATGGCTATTTCTATATACAAGTTGCTCCATACGTGTTCCTGTGGGGTCTGATGGCTACTCCGAATTCTGACGTGGCGGTGGTTGGCCATTTCTCGATAGATTCCATCATATTGCCGAGCAGGTCGAAGCCTTTCGTTGTCATGGGCGGCGCAGTGGCTTACGTTTCACTTGTGACTAAACGTTTGGACGGCGCAGCCTCCGTCATCTCCAGAGTTGGCGAAGACTTCCCCGAGGCGTACCTGTGGTGGCTTCGGGAAGAGGGCATCGACCTTTCAGGCGTTGTTAAAGTTGCGGGTGAACAGACAACGCGTTTCGAACTCGCATATAACGCTGACCTGTCATCTAGAGCCTTGAAGTTGAAAAGCAAAGCCTCCCCTATCGCTTTGGGTGATGTGCCAAGTTCCCTGCGCGCCAAAGCTGTCCACATCGCTCCTATAGCTGGAGAAGTTCCGTATGAGGTGGTTGAGCACCTGAAAAGCTGCTGTGAAGTCCTGTCCGTGGACCCTCAGGGCATGTCGCGGAGCTTTGACGAAAACGGAAACGTAACCTGCAACGCTCCAATGGACAGCCGTCTTCTGGGTTTAGTCAACGTTTACAAGTCTTCTCTTGAAGAAATCACCGTTTTAACTGGGCAATCCGACGTTAACTCAGCCATTAAGGCTGTTCACAACCTTGGACCTGAAACCGTCATCGTCACCATGGGCGCTAAGGGCGCTGTGCTTTCAGTGCAGGGCACAGTTTACCGTATCCCCGCGTGTACCTCCGAGAAACTTGTTGACCCCACTGGTGCAGGAGACGTTTTCATAGGCGGCTTCTTAACCGAGTACACTCGCCAGAAAGACTCGTTGTGGTGCGCATGTGTGGGCTCCGCCGCGGCTTCCCTTGTTGTTGAAGGAGTTGGACCGACATTTTTCGGAGAAAAGGAAGAGATTTACCGAAGAGCCGACTCCATTTATGAAAAAGAAATAAAGCAATGATGCGTATTGTATGCGTACATAACACTCATGTGAGGCGCTTACAGTTGGGTCGTATAGATAAAGGCGTAAAATGCACCGTGACTGGTTGCAGCAAAGAAGCTGAGCGTTCAATTCCACTTGATAAAGCGAAAGCTGTTTTGAATGTTAGCAGCAGTGAGAAGCGTGCTTACCTCTGCAAGGAACACTATAAAGAGTACAAGAAGAAATCCAAGAAAGACAAAACCCTTGAGAAATGGCGTTACGGATAGAGCGTGAAAACCACATGCGAATACTACAGTTACATTCTAACTTCATCGTTTACAAACCCGTTGAAAAAGAAATCAGCATAGCTGAAGACGCGGAGAAAAAAGAAAACCGCCTGGAAGAAGTAGTGGTGTTATTCACCGCCATCGAGGAAGGCGACAGCACCGTTTTGGTAAAGAAAGCTGTTGATGACGTGCGCGCTTTCCTTGGAAAACAGAAGACTAATCGAATTTTGATTTATCCTTTCGCGCATTTAAGCAGCAACCTGAGCAACCCAGGCGAAGCGTTGAAGCTGATTAAAGAGATGGAAGCCTACGCGAAGGAGAAAGGCATCGAGACTTATCGGGCTCCCTTCGGCTGGAACAAACAGTTCACCATCTCCATCAAAGGGCACCCGCTGGCTGAGCAGTCACGATTCTATGCTCCAGTGGCAGCGGCGGCTGAAGGAGAAGCCAAAAAGGAAGAACAACCCGTCTCCGCAGCGCTCAAAGCCGAAGACAAAATGCAGTCGTTCTGGCATGTCATCATGACCGACGGCACATTGATGCCAATTGAAGAATTCAAGTTCAAAGGGCACGTTAACTTGCAGAAGTTTTCGCAATATGAAATCAAGAAGGCTCGGGCAGTCACCCAGATGCCGCCACACGTGCCGTTGATGAAGCGGCTGGAAATTGCAGACTACGAAGCAGGCAGTGACCCAGGTAACCTCCGCTGGTACCCGAAAGGGCGCATGATAAAATCGCTGCTGGAACAGTACGTCACGCAGCGGATGAACCAGTATGGCGCCATGGAAGTTGAAACTCCAATCATGTACGACTTCAACCACCCCAGCCTCAAAAGCTACCTAAACCGCTTCCCCGCCCGACAATACGTCTTGAAATCGGAGGATAAGGAGCTTTTCCTGCGGTTCGCCGCTTGCTTTGGGCAGTTCCTCATGGCTCACGACGCCCAGTTCAGCTACAAACAGATGCCCATCAAACTCTACGAATTAACCCGCTACAGCTTCCGCCGCGAAAAAAGCGGCGAAGTCGTCGGCTTAAAGCGCCTACGCGCCTTCACTATGCCTGACTGCCACGCGTTCTGCATGAATTTGGAGCAGGCGAAAAAGGAGTTCTTGACGCGTTTCAACATATGCATCGAAGTCTTAAGTAACATTGGCTTGACAAAAGACGACTACGAAATTGCCATGCGGTTCACGAAGGGCTTCTACGACGAAAACAAAGAGTTTCTAGCGGAGTTGGCGAAGACCTTCGGCAAGCCTATGCTGGCGGAAGTGTGGAACGAGCGGTTCTTCTACTTTATCCTCAAATGGGACTTGAACTTCGTGGACAATCAAGACAAGGCTGCCGCGCTTTCAACCGACCAGATAGATGTGGAAAACGCGAAACGGTACGAGATAACTTATGTTGACGAGAAAGGAGAAAAACAATACCCGCTGATTCTGCACTGTTCGCCAAGCGGCGCCATCGAGAGAGACATTTATGCCCTTCTGGAGAAAGCCTACCGCGAACAACTGAGCGGAAAGGCACCGATGCTTCCCCTGTGGCTTTCACCCACACAGGTGCGGCTGATCCCTATATCTGACAAGTACATGGAAAAAGTTGAAGAAATCACGAAGAAGGTTGAAGCCCAATGCATCCGCGTGGACATCGATGACAGTGCATCAACTCTGCAGAAGAAAATCAGAGAAGCAGAACAAGAGTGGATTCCATACATCATAGTCATTGGCGAAAAAGAAGTAGAATCCGGAACTCTCTCAGTCAGAGACCGCGAGGTTCGGGGTTCACAGCAAACCATGACGGTGGATGAGTTGCTGGCCAAAATCACGGGGAAAATAGCGGGCAAGCCCTTCAAACCGCTTCCTCTGCCGCGGAACCTTTCAAGGAGACCTCAATTCCACGGATGATAAGTGAATCGTATAGTTCATTGCCAAAAGCTATATCAAATCATAGCGCAATATGAACGACCAACGTTAGAGGGAAATCCATGAACAAAGAACTGCAAATCTACATAGATGGAGAGTACTACCCGAAATCGCAAGCCAAGATAAGCGTTTACGATCACGGTTTCCTTTACGGCGACGGCGTTTTTGAAGGAATCCGCGTCTACAACGGCGTTGTCTTCAAACTCAGAGAACATGTACAAAGACTCTACGATTCAGCTCACGCCATGATGCTGCAAATCCCCATAACACAAGAA
>CAYGVV010000109.1:0-6306 GCA_964353395.1 uncultured Candidatus Bathyarchaeia archaeon
ATTCCTAAACAAAGTCCTCAGCACACCCGTTTCCAGAGCAGTGATAATACTGTCCAAGGTCTTCTCTGCAACGTTGCGGTCAATGTTCCAAGCCGCGATAATATTGATCATTGCTGTCCCCTTAGGGTTCGCAGCTGGCGCAGCATTCACCCCTCTAAGCATACTCGGAGTATTCGCAATGCTGTTCCTGATTTGCGTAGGTTTATCATCGCTATTTATAGCCATAAACATACGCTCAACCCGAATCGAGACTCCAATGGCAGTTATGAACCTGCTAAACTTGCCGTTAACGTTCGCGAGCAGCGCATT
Organism: uncultured Candidatus Bathyarchaeia archaeon; assembly: GCA_964353395.1. Lineage (GTDB taxonomy): Archaea > Thermoproteota > Bathyarchaeia > Bathyarchaeales > Bathycorpusculaceae > JADGNF01. The sequence goes on from CAYGVV010000109.1 coordinate 310, forward strand.
CTTCCCCATTGACCGGATGCCCGGCTGGTTACAGGCAGTGGCGAACGCCAACCCTATATCGTACACAATAGACGGCATGAGGCAACTCTTAATTTTCGACAGCATCAACTACAGCCAACTCGCCATTGACTTCGCGTTCGTCGGCATCTTCGCTGCTGTACTCACAACTTTAGGCATAGTGCTTTCGTGGAGATTCCTCAACAAGTAAACGAAACACCTAAAAGAGAGACAGGAGCGTGAAGGAAGGCATGTCAACCCCAGTTGTTGAAGCGGTAGATCTCAAAAAAACCTATATGCTCGGAAAAGTCCCAGTGGAAGCCCTCCGAGGCATAAACTTGAAAGTGGAAAAAGGCGAGTTCCTCGCCATCCTCGGACCCAGCGGAAGCGGCAAATCCACCCTACTAAACCTAATCGGCGCACTCGACAAACCCACCTCAGGTAAACTACTCATTGACGGGGTAGACATCTCCACGCTCAACGATAACCAACTAACCGCCATCCGCCTCAAAATCGGCTTCGTCTTCCAATTCTTCAACCTCATCCCACGCTTCACCGCCAGAGATAACGTAGAACTCTCAATGAGCATAGCCAACATGCCCAAGGCTGAACGCAGAAAACACGCCGAACAACTCCTCGAAACCGTAGGCTTAAAGGACAGGATGAACCACAAGCCCGCTGAACTCAGCGGCGGCCAACAGCAGCGCGTCGCCATCGCCCGAGCCTTAGCGAACAGCCCTCGTTTCTTGTTGATGGATGAGCCCACTGGAAACATAGATTCCAAAACCGCTCGCGAAATGATAGAATTGATCAGGAAACTTAACGACGACGGCGTAACCATCATCATGGTCACACATGATCAGAACCTCGCCAAAGAAGCCAAACGCACTGTGAAGGTTTTCGACGGCGAAATAACTTCAGATGTGGTGAGCTAAAATGAGGTCAAGAGACGTTTTCGGATATTCATTCAGCGCAATTAAACTCAGAAAACTTCGCGCAATTTTAACAACTTTAGGCGTTGTAATTGGCATCGCAGCCATAGTTGCCCTCCTTTCCATTACCCAAGGATTCCAAACCACCATCACTGAGCAGCTCCAAAAAGGCTTTGCAGCTGACACCCTCGTCGTAACCACTAATATGGGTTCCGGCGGCTTTAATGCCGTTGGTGGCGGAGGCAGCCAAAGCGTTGCCAGTTCTGGCTTTAAGCTTTACCTAAACTACACTGACGAAATAAATGCTTTATCGCCTGATATTGTGACCTCTTTTGCAGGAATTGCGCAACCAGGTTACATCCAAAACAGTAACGGTATCATTCTTCAACTGAACGGCATGATAGGAGGCATCAACTTCTCCCAATACGAAAGCCTCTACAGCACTACCTTTGTAGCTGCAAGCGGAAGCATCCCAGCTAATCCATCTGACAACGACATAGTCATCGGCGCAAGAGTAAGCGACCCACGGCTAAACGGCACCACATTTGTCAACGCAGGCGACGAAGTCACGTTGATGTACACCAATGCAACATCCCTTCCCTTTGTAAACGAGACTTATACCGCTCATGTTTCTGCAGTCTTAGCTAAAATCGGGGGCTTCAACCTTGGCGGACCTTCAGACACAGGCGTCTACATTCCACTCTCCAAAGCCCAAAGCTTCTTTGGAACCGATGAAGCAAGCGAAATCATCGTTAAGCTGCGAAGCATCGACAACCAGACAATCACGGATGTCTCCAAGTTGATAACTGACCACTTTGCCAACCAAGTCACCGTCACCTCTTCAAGTTCAGTAATCAACCAGATCAACATCATTTTCAGCTACGTTAACATCCTCCTCGCCGGAATAGCCGCCATCTCTTTGCTTGTCGCAGGCATAGGCATAATGAACATCATGATAGTTTCACTGATTGAACGCACTCGTGAAATCGGCATTCTCAAAGCCCTCGGCATGAAAAGCAGAACAGTGCTTTTAATATTCCTCTGCGAATCAGTAATCATCGGCTTAATCGGTGCAATGGCTGGCATTGTTTTAGGCTGGGGCTTAGGAAACGTAGTCATCAGAGTCATAAGCAGCAGCGGAGGCGGCGCTTTCGGAGGCGGCGCGTTGAACATAGTGCCCATCTTAACGCCTGAATTGATCCTACTCGCGTTAGGATTCGGCGTAGGCGTCAGCGTCATCTTCGCGCTGTACCCTGCGTGGCGTGCTTCGAAACTGAAGCCCGTGGATGCACTCAGATACGAGTAGCCTGGAGCATGGAGCGTTGAAGAGGCTTTACCCTGACCAACCCGTCGTCGGCGTCGGCGCAATAGTCCTCCAAGAAGGCAAAATCCTTCTGGAAAAACGCATGAACCAGCCAGCCAAGAAACAATGGACCATTCCAGGCGGCGTGGTCGAGGTTGGCGAGAGCGTCTTGAAGACGCGGTTATCCGGGAAACACGAGAGGAAACGGGCTTGGAGGTGGAAGCGCCCCGCCTCATTGGCGTTGTCGATCAAGTAGACTTGGACGAAAAGGGCAAAGTGAAGTACCACTTCGTCATAATTGATTATGTTGTCAGCGTTAAGCGGGGAGAGCCTGTGGCTGCAAGTGACGCTGATGCTTTACGTTGGGTTCCGCTTGGCGAAGTGGAAGGTTACGATTTGACGGCTTCTTTCCGAAGATTTTTCGTGAAGAACAGGAAGAAACTTGAAGCCGCTAGCGCGGCTCCGTGAAGAAGAGCCTTGTCTCACCCATGGTTTTGAGAGAAAGTTCGATCCATGTAATCACCTAAAGAAGAAATGTGCAGAATGCGAATTCTTAGATAAGCATAATCAGGCTATTCATTAAATCAAAAGTTTCTTATACAGAGCAGACCCTTATTGAAATGCTGCAAGAAGGAGAAATGAGTGAACGAAGCAATTCAAATTCCAGTGGAATACATTATTACTACAACATCGGATTGGACAATGTTTCAAGTTACGGAAGGCGGTTGGTGGAGTAACCTTGAAGTCAAATGTACTGAAGGAGCAGATAAGCTGGCGAAAGAGATATTATGGAATGAGAAAACTGTGGCCATCTCCAAAGCATCCTACGACAGAAACAAAGTCGTAGTAAAAATGAAATGTACTTTGAATATACCTAAAGAATACAGTCAATCAGATATAAGCTACTTTATAACAAAAGGAGATATTGAGTCAACAGTTGTTGAAGTGATTGTTGCAGAAAGAGGAAGACACACTTTAGTTAATGCGACCAAGATTCCAAATGACTGGCGAAACCCCCTTTATTTCAGTATTCCAGTTAGGCAATATCTGCAAGCCTTAGAAGAAAAGCAGCTTATCCAAAAAGCAAAGGAGGAAACGAAAATAGAGAAAATTGAGGCACGGAAAGAATCACAACAGCATGTCATAGTCACAAATTTTAATGATATGTTTAAGGAGTTTCTTGATAAAAAAGAACCGACCGAAAGTGACATTAAAGCGATTTTTGGATACTTGAAGTCCACCGGTAGAAATGCTACTAAATTCCTTGATGCAGACGCTTGTAGAGACTTGACTCTGCAGGTTCAAACTCGTTTCTGGCGATTTCCGAAATTAAAAAAATGTTTAAGTTCTAATGCAGATAAAACTTTGGAAGAAATAAGAAAAAGATATGATGAATTGCGCAAAATTGAAGGAACATTTTCTTTACAAGCAACTGGTATAGGCGGGTATGAAAAGGGAGAAAAGAAGGTTACTCCAAAAGAATAAGAAACGCAAGTAGAACAAAAAAGAACTGCCAAAAGCCCGAGAAAGTTACTTATTGTCTGTGAAGAAAAGTCTTGTTTCGCCCATGGTTTTGAGGTCTAATGCGCGTACTCGCGTGACCATTGGGAAGTCCCTGACCACTCTGCCGAGCGTGAGACAGTGGTGCGGCGGCAGGTCCCGTGCGATGCTGCGGACGGTTTCGGCGTCCACGCGTGCCGCGCGGCTGACCACATCCAAATCATGCTCGTTGGTGAAGTTGAAGAGAAAAATGTTGTCTGCTTGCCTGTAAATCGTCTCCTGAATGGTGTCAGGCTGGTTTGTGATAAACGTGGTGAATATGCCGAAGTGCCGCATCCGCGTGACTATGTCGTCCCAGTAGGTTTCGCGCAGGTACAGGTGGGCTTCTTCGGCGAAGAGGAAGACGGCTTTGAGTTTCCAGCTTTGCAGCGAATCCACCAGTTTGCCGAGGACATATTCGACGACTATTTGGCGGTCAATGTTGCCTGTGTTTCTGAGGTTTACAACGATGGCGCCGCCCTGCTCCTTGCTTTTCATGAGGCACTCTTCCAGCATGGTGGCTTCGGCTGTGTTGTCTGTGAAGAAGCCTGAGTTGACGAGCGAGTGGAAACGCGAAGCAAGTGCGTCGCGGACGTGTTGGTTGCAGTTGCAGTTGCGGATGGTTTCGCCCAGTTCAGCGAGAGTAAGGTTGCCGCGGTCTTTGAGTTGTTTCCAGATGCGCTTGAACTCGCGCGCCGAAGTTCCAGGCAGGTGCAAAGCGTGGACGAGAATGCCCATGACCACGTTTAAGTGCAGTTGGTCGAGGGCAACTTTGAAGTTCTGCGCTGGCGTTAAGGCATGGATTTTGTCGTAATACATGTTCCGCTTGCCATCCTGCGTCATGCCGAGGCTTGAGTATTCGCCGTTGAGGTCAAAGATGACCACGGTGGCTTTGTAGCCTACGAGGCTGACCATGAGCAGCTTGCTGAGGTGGCTTTTGCCGCAGCCTTTCTTGCCGGTTATTATGTTCAGTGTGCCGTCTAGGGCTGAGGCGTCTATGGTTAAGAGCGCGGAGTCTTTTGTGCCGCCGAGGATTATGGGCAGTTTTCCGTCTACCTTGGCGAGTTTCATGAGCATGGGAACCGACAGCTTCTTCACGGTTGATTGTGAGCGTGAGGGTAGCCAGCTGCTGCTGGGGCTTATCAATTCGTTTTCCAGTGTGGCGCGGATTTTGCAGATGAGTAAACTGGCGTCTTGGATGTAGGTGATGTGTGGCGCGATTTCGAGCGGGTCGATGTCTTCGCCTTGTATGGGTTCTCCGCCGTCTGGTAGCGTGCGCAGCAGTTCTTCTAGCACGCCTGGGACGGCTGCGAACTGCACGTCTATGACTTGGACGATGAGGGCTTTCATGGCGTCGGCGTCTTCAACCATGAGGTAGTCGCCTTTTTCAGCGTTTTCGTTGGGGAAGCTGAGGATTTGGATGACGTTGCCTTCTTTCTTGTAGAGTTTCATGCGTATCCTTCTCCTTTGCCGAAGGGTCCGAACAGCAAGCGGTGCATGTCTGGTCGGTTGATTATTTGGATGCCGTGCTTGCGGGTGATGAAGTGCTGCATGGCTAAGACTTCGTTGGCGGTGAAGGTGCACAGTATATGCGCCAATCGGAGGGTTTCGGGGTAGCCTTGCTGTAGTACGTCGTTTCCGAGGAGTTTCTCAACAGCTTCCATCCTGTTCGGAACGGGGACTTCGCGGTCGATGTCGAGGCGGAAAGCCATGTTTGCCTTGTTTAAGCGTGCCACGTACACGTCGCCTAAGACTACGGTTGGCGGTTTGAAGCGTACGCCTGTGGTTTCAAGCAGGTACGGTGGGTCATGTTCGGGCAGCAAGTCTGTTATGAGGTAGCCGTTGCTGCGTAGGCTGGTGGCTTTGCTGAAGGCGAGGACGATGTTGCGGTTTCTTCTGGCGACTGCGAGGATTTCGCGCATGCGTTGCACGGGTGTGTCGATGGTTCCGCTGGTTAAGCTGCCGTCGAAGAGCAGTAGCCCGTCGGTTACTGTTTTGGCGAGCATTGTTTGGAGCCACCGTTCCAAAAGGCTAGCTAAGCGCGTGGGCATCTGCAGCAGGTTCGGTGTGGCATGGCTGTTGCAAAGTTGTGTGTTGAAGTAGGCGCGTTCGATGTTGTTGTAGACTGCGTTTTTGTTTTCTTCGGTGATGTGGAAAATGAACGGTCCCAGTCGCGTGTAGTGGTATTTGCGGTTTTGTTTCCAGATGGTTGCGCCTCGGATGGCG
>CAYGVV010000110.1:0-6264 GCA_964353395.1 uncultured Candidatus Bathyarchaeia archaeon
GGTTGTTTTGGTTTTTTGGTGTTTACTTGCGTTTTCTGAGGATTACTGCGACTGCGGCTATGGCGATGATGATGATGACTGCTGCGATTGATATGTATACTGCGGCGTATGGGAATTCGCTTGGGATTGGAACGGCTGAAGGCGAAGCTGTCGGAGCTGCTGTTGCAGTCGGTGTTGGCGTGGCTGTCGGTGCTAAAGTTGGGGTTGCGGTTGCGACAGGCGATGCTGCTGAGCCAACTGCTAAGTAGGTTGAGTCCTCAGAGCTGTAGTAAGAGTTGCTGCCCTCGAATGTTGCTGTTACGTAATATGTGCCTGGAACTGGTGGCGTCCATGTGGTGCCGTATTTTCCGTCTGCTGTACTGGTGGTTGTGCCTATGTCTTGGAAGTTGCCGTTGGGGTCGTAAGCAGTTAGATGGACTACCACACCTGTCGCGTTGGTTGGTTTTGGCTGCTGTTGGTAAAGATATTCCATCCAAGGGGACATACTATCATCAGATATGGCTGGTGTGCCAGCAGCTGGAATCCCCAGGCAGGTTTGCCCTGGAGACTGATCTGTGACGGTTCCCTGTATCAACACTTTTGCTCCAAATGGAACCGCTGTGTCTGGCGCTGAGATAGTTGTGGCTGATGGCCCTTTGCCGTAGCAGAATATCTGGCAGTCATAAGAATTGAAATCAACTATGTAGCCATCCGCGATTGCGGGAGCGGCGGTGGGGTCAAAGGCAAGTACACTCCATATTAATTCTCCATTGAGAGCATCAACGCAGTATAGTCTTGAACCTTTATACATTGGAGGACTGTACAAGTGACCCCCGCTTATGTAGATTTTTCCGTCAGCAACAGTCGTCAGCATTGCATATGCCGTCCATAGTGGGAATATCCCATAGGGTGTTTCATAACCAGCGCTTCCGGTGTGCCAGATCCACATGAGAGTTCCTGTTGTAAGGTTGAAACATCGAATGTATCCGCCAAAGTCCAATTGGTAGAGGCGGTCATATGCAATAACTATGTTGGAACAATATGAGCCTAGGGGATCATTGTCGATTGCTTCAGTTGGACCCCAAATCTGTTCGCCTGTCGCGAGTTTATAGAGGCTGATTTGCAGCGTTTCTAGGGTCATTTCAGCATAGAAGCCGTCTTTCGCAGGCCCGATCGCGAGTCTGCTCCAGGACAATTGTGTTCGATTTATCGGTCCCCATAGCAGTTGCCCTGTGTTTGCACTGTAACCTGCTTCGATTGTGAAGCCTGGATTCCATCTCCACCCGTCTGACGGGGTTGCCGTCATAAGTACCACACCATCGGAAACTTGCGTTACTCCCAAGATGGGGCTGAATGATACACCTGAAACGTTTGTGGCTAATTTAACTGACCATTGTATTCCCAAACCGAAGTCAACATTGGCTCCAAGTGGCGGTCGCCAACGTGTTGCACCGGTCTCGTAGTCATAGTAGGTGATGCACCTAGTTGAGTTCCACAAGTTTAGAGTTTTACTCGTCGAGTTGACATAGTAACCCAGCAGACTTCCATCTGCAGCTTCCGAAATATACATTGAAACGCCCTTAACAATGTTCAGTATCCAATTTCCCGTCATAGCGTCATACATTGAATACGTGCTTCCTTGAATTCCCCATAAATATGGGGTTCCGCCGTATTGGTTGAATGTCTTGAAGTTTAATACTTGACCGCACCTCAGCTCAGCAGTATGATTCTGGACCCACAGAGTCTTTCCAGTACGCAGATTTACGGCTACCCATCCTTCTGGATAAGTTACACTCCCTGGATAATGAGTGTAGAAGACTACTCCGTTTATGATTACTGGTGCAAATTTGGGTTCGTTGTGGCTGGTTGCGTAGTAATTGCTTTCTTCGTTTCCGCCAAACTCTCCTCCAATTTGTCCTCCGAACGCTAGTGGCTTTGTCCACACTACGTGGGCAGTGTTTGGTGCTGTAGTGTATGGGTTAAAATTTTCCCTGGAATCGTAGGCGCCTGTGTTGCGTTCCACTGCCCCGAATCCAAACCAATTGCCACCAAGAATATACCAATCTGTATTTACCGCTTCTATTGGGCGTTGCCAGTATCCTGTTGGGAGCGGAGTTGATGGGTAAGATGGTATTGGCTCCTGAGTTACGTTGAGTGATACTGTGCTGCTAGTGCTGGGTTTAAAGTAGTCGCCAACATAGTCAGGAAGGTAGGTGCCACTTGGTCCGGGATTAGCACCCATTACTGTATCGCCTGGAAAGATGAAGACGAAGGTGTATGTGCCGACTTTGGTGGGTGTGTAGGATGTGACTGCTCCTCCGACAATGTCGGAAGTGAAATGGCGAGTTTCAGTAGTCGCGTCTGGTTTTGTGATTTTTAACGTAAAGTTGTGCCATAAGTCGCCATATTTTCCACTTGAAGTGGGCGGTACTTTGTCAATCCACATGTTAATGTATACTATTTGACCGACTCCTACGGGGTTTGGGGCAATATTCAGGTAGGCATGTGTAGGTATGCTCAATGGTGGTATGTGTGCATTGGTGGTAGGCAAAACTGCGAAAATGCCAAAAGCTAAAAGCAGAATCAAAGCGATTGCGTAAAGTGTTTTGTTTGTGTTTCCTCTGATTTTAGCTTTATTTTCAACGAAATTTTTAGTCATTTTCTTTTTTCTCCTTATTTTTTATGAATAGAGGAGTATGCGCTGAAACCTTTTAAATAGGGGCAAGAAACATGCTTTCTGACAAACACAGCGTTTTTATTGACGTATGGCGCATAACTTCAAAGGGACATAATGTTTCAGGACCAAGATGTTGAAGCCTTAACTGGCTTAGGCATTACCACGTTGCAGGCGAGAATATACCTTGTCACAGCCAGTTTGGAAAAGGCAACAATAAAAGCAATCTCAAAAACCGCAGATATTGCTCGCCAAGAAATCTACCGAGCAGTCGCTGAACTCCAAGAAAAGGGTTTAGTTGAAAAAGTAATAGCTGCACCAGTAGAATACAGAGCCATTCCAGTGCAGGATGCAATTAACGTTTTGCTTGAACGCATACATCAAAAAAACTTCGTGTTGCATGAGAAAGCTATGAAACTGCTCCAACGAGTCAACGAAAGCAACATCACCCCACAGCTTAACGAAGAGCACCAGTTCATTCTGATTCCTAAAGAAGAAGCAGTCCGCCGCCAATTCACAAATACACTTCGCAGTACCGCAGTAAGTGTTGACGGCATTTTTTATTGGAAAGGCTTGAGAGATGTAATCATTGATTTGGTTGAAGAATGGAAAAAAAGCGTAGAGAAAGGCGTGAAAGTCCGATTCATAGTATACAAACCTCAGGAAGAAAAAGCACTGACGAAGATTATCCAAACCTTGAAGAAGAAAGGCTCCTTCAGCATCAGATACACTTTCTTCCCCCCCCTCCCAGCCACAGTAACGATTTTTGACAACCAAATAAAAATGGTCACCACCTCGGCAACACCTAACCCGGCGGAAACGTCCAGTTTATGGATAAAGAACCCAAGCATCGTTGCAATTGCTCAAGGCTATTTTGGTCTTATGTGGCAAACTTCGGAAGACGAGCAAGAAAAAACAAAATGAAGTTCCCCTATTCCGTGATGAGTACCTTTACAGGCTTCTCCGCAGCGTCGTCCGCTGTCTGAATTGCCTTTTCGAAGTCTGCAAGCCTGAACCAATGCGTAATCAATCTCTTCACGTTCACGGTTTTGTTAGCCATGAGCGCCACAGCCGTTGGATACTCCACTGAAGAATCATCAGCTCCTAAAAAACACGGGCATGGAGGTACCACCATTAGCTTTGTGCAGGCGTGCTTTTGCGGTAAACTGAATAACCAGCCTGTGCATACACACTGGTGCTGATGCCTGATGAATCTTGATGAGTACACGAAGGAAAAGCTCTGGCTGATTCTTGTCGAAGCAGTTCACGCCAGCGTGATGTACCCGACGCATAAGGCGTACACGCGAGAGACAACGCTGCAAGAAAAACCTGATATAAGCCCAAGCGTTCTGGCGGCTAAGCTGAACATGCCTCTCGGCGAAGCGTTGGTTATTTTGTACGAGTTGAGAGAAGAAGAGAAAGGTCCCGCCTAACGCATATTGCCGATTTCGCCTATTTTCGCTGAGTATATTCCTGTTGATGGTCTGGCGTTTTCGTTTCTGCGATTTCGATATGTTTATATGTGCATAACGTGATTTGAAGCACATAAAGTGATCACAATGAACAAAATTGCCATTACCGTAACCTTAATAGTGATAATCGTAGCAGCAATAGGCGCATACGCCTACATCCAAACCACACAACAGCCACAACCGTCTCCCTCCCCAACGGCATCACCGACTCCATCAGCCGCACCATCACCCACAGAAACTCCTACGCCGTCCCAATCACCAACACAGAGTCCATCGCCATCAACCTCTCCAACTCCTGCCCCATCCGCTTCCCCAACGCCCTCGCCCACCCGGACACCTACTCCAACTTCCACCCCGACTCCAACGCCCACCGCCACCCCAGCGCCGACTCCGACACCTTCTCCCATTACGCTGATAATTTCGTCAACTACGAGTCTCTATGAGACAGGAGTAGAAAACAACGAAATAAAACCGGCTTTCCAAGCAAAGTATCCCTGGATAACGGTCAACTTCCTCGCCCAAGGAACGGGCGCAGCCATCCAAACTGCCATGAGAGGCGACGCAGACATGATCATGGTGCATGACCCAGCGCAGGAAAGCACCTTCATGTCCAACGGCTACGGCGTAAACCGCAAAATCATAGCCTACAACTTCTTCATCATCGTAGGACCACAAAATGACCCCGCAGGCATCACTGGCTTATCGCCTGTGGACGCTTTGAAGAGAATTTACACGTTAGGACAAAGCGGCCAAGCCATTTGGGTGTCAAGAGGCGATGGTTCAGGAACCAACTCCAAAGAGAAAAACCTGTGGAAAGCCGCTGACATAAACTGGACTCAAATAAGAACTGAAACATCATGGTATAAAGAGACAGGACAAGGAATGACGTCCACACTAATTGTTGCCAACTACTTAGGCGGCTACACGCTGTCAGACACCGCATCATACCTAACCAACACCAACGCAAAGAACATCCAGATGAAAATCGTCGTCCAAGCCCACAAAGACCTGCTGAACGTGTACAGCGTAATCGCAGACAACCCGCAGAACGCCAACTTGACGACCACTCATTTTGACGCCTCAATGCTGTTCATACAGTACATGGTATCCAACGAAGGGCAACAGCTACTAGCAAACTACGGAAATGCAACTTTCGGGCAACCTCTCTTCGCCCCATTCGTCCCCTTAGCAGCAAACCCTTCCCTGAACGCCACACTACTCAGTTGGATACAGAACTACGCTTACATTCCAGCAAACGCAACTGAATGCCCAGCAGCCTACCGATACAACGCAGGCACCTTGTACTCACCATCCTACGACACACTTTCGAGCGCGAGCTCCACAGCGACAATAACCACTGTTCCTAACCAGAAACATAATGGAGAACCGCAGTTTATAGCTGACTACGCTGTTGCCAGATTTACGCAAACATTGTTCAGCAGCTATGCCACCCCAGTGATAAGCCAGAGCAGCAGTCCCAAGATATCAAACAAAGATATGCTTTGAAAACAGCCGGAAGCAACCTTAAACACTTCCAAATCTCCTCTTTCTTTGGGATAATAAATGGCCGACATAATAATACAAGCGTTCCAGAAAGCGCTTGAGCTTATCTTCAGCGGCAACTCTGAAGTGTTCGCCACAGTTTACAGGTCACTCTATGTTTCAGGCGTAGGAACACTGCTCGCGTGCCTCTGGGGCATTCCAATCGCCACAGTTCTGGGGCTTTATTCATTCAGGGGCAAATGGGTAATCAAAGGCTTGTTCAACGCGTTCATAGGCGTGCCCACAGTCGCGTTGGGCTTGCTTTTGTATTTGCTTTTGTCGAAACAAGGAGAATTCGGATTCCTCGGCATACTCTACACCGTCAACGGCATAGCTGTCGGTCAGGCAATCCTGCTCACCCCTATAATCGTAAGCTTCACGAGCAGTGCTCTGGGTGCAACAGACACCCAGCTGCGGGACCTCGCTAAAACGCTTGGTGCATCAGGCTTGCGAACCAACTTAGCTATAATGCGGGAAACAATTTGGTCAATGATACTTGCTGTAACGGCAGCCTTCAATCGAGGCTTCGGAGAATTAGGCATAGCCATGATTGTGGGAGGGAACATATTCCAAGAAACCCGCGTACTTACCACATCC
>CAYGVV010000111.1:0-6264 GCA_964353395.1 uncultured Candidatus Bathyarchaeia archaeon
CGAGCGGACAGAGGAGTACTTGGTGCTCATGAAGTCGCGTGTGGATCTATTTGGGGAGCTGTCGGAGAAGGTGAAGTCTTTGCACAGTTATGAGGTCCCAGAGATTCTTGCGTTGCCGATTACGACGGGTTCGAAGGCGTATCTTGATTGGCTGGATAGCTGCCTGAAATAGAGTGTGCAAGTTCTTTCAATGTACATTTTTGTACTGAGAAGCCTTAAATAAGACTTTTACGTCTGCTTCAGAACCATAAGGAGCGCTACAAAAATGGGGTATCGCCTTTGGCTCAGAACCACCAGCCACATTAACATCAACTAAACTAGCTGAACCCCTAAAGTTCAAAAAAATCTCTTTCACACAATCACCCCTCGAAATCTTCTCAAAACTCTATAAACAATACGCTACAGCTTACCTTCTTGAATCAATCGAAGGCCCAAGAAAACTGGCACAATACTCATTCATAGGATTCGATCCGCGGTTAACCATCCAAATAAAAAACGGAACAGCCCTCACCCGCAACGAAAAAACAGGCGAAGAAAACAGAGAACACATCAGCGACCCCTTGCACTCAATCAAGCAACTCATCGAGAGCAAAGCAACCGCCAGCAAAGAATTCAGGTTCGCAGGAGGCGCCGTCGGCTACATATCCTATGATTCGGTTCGCTACTGGGAAAAACTCCCCCAGCAGACACACGACGACCTGTGCTTTCCCGACATTGAAATGGGGTTCTTCGACGACGGCATCGTATTTGACCACAAACAAAAACGAGCACACTACTATTATTTCAACGAGAATCACCTCCCCGAAATTGAAGAACTAATCACGCAACCAGCCGAATCCGAAGCGTTATCGTTCAATCAGCCGAAAGTGAACATCACCCAAAACAGCTACGAGAAAGCGGTAGAGAAAGCCAAAGAATACGTAACGCAAGGCGACATCTTCCAAGTTGTCCTCTCCAAACGCTACGACTTCCACATCCAAGGCGACCTAACCGAGTTCTACAAGTCGCTGCGGGCGATAAACCCGTCACCTTACATGTACTTCATCAAAGCAGGCGAACGGCAAATCGTCGGCTCCAGCCCCGAAATGCTTGCCAGAGTTGAAAACCGCACGGTTGAAACTTTCCCAATAGCAGGTACAAGACCCTGCTTGAAAGACCCTGCTGAGAACAGGCGATTAGCCAAGGAGTTGCTGGCAGACCCCAAAGAGCGCGCGGAACACGTAATGCTTGTGGATTTAGCGAGAAACGACGTGGGAAAAGTAGCGAAGTTTGGAAGCGTTCGGGTTCCCGAGTTCATGCAGGTTCACCGCTACAGTCACGTGCAGCACATCGTTTCGCGGGTGGTCGGCGACCTCAGAGACGAATACGAAAGCTACGACGCGTTACGCGCGGTTTTTCCAGCGGGCACGGTTTCAGGAGCACCCAAACCGCGAGCTATGGAAATCATAGAAGAACTCGAGCCCACCCGCCGTGGACCCTACGCTGGCGCCGTAGGCTACTTCAGCTATAACGGTAACGCGGATTTCGCCATCACCATCCGCACCCTATTCGCGGAAAAAGACCGCGCGCATATTCAAGTTGGCGCAGGCATAGTCGCCGATTCCGTCCCCGAAAAAGAATGGATGGAAACCGAGCACAAAGCCAGCGCCCTCATGAAAGCCCTGCAAATGTCAGGAGAAGAAACACGATGAAAGTGTTAGTCATTGACAATTATGATTCATTTGTCTACAACCTTGTGCAGTACATCGGAGAACTTGGACCAGAAACCATCGTCTACAGAAACGACCAAGTAACCCTTCAGCAGGTTAAAGCGCTTAGACCCGACAGGATAGTGCTCTCACCCGGTCCCGGCAATCCTGAAGATGAACACAACTTCGGCGTCTGCAAGCAGATTCTGCAGCAAGTAAGCCGTGAGGTTCCCACGTTGGGCGTCTGCCTTGGTCATCAAGGAATAATCAGCACATTCGGCGGCAAAGTAGTCTCAGCAAAGAGACTGATGCATGGAAAAACGAGCCAGATAAAGCACGATGGGCAAGGCATTTTCAGGGGCGTCCAGAACCCCTTCACCGCAACACGCTACCACTCGCTTGCAGGAGACAAACCCTCAATTCCCGCGTGCCTTGAAGTGACCGCTGTGGCTGTTGACGACGGAGAAGTCATGGGAATCCGCCATGTTAAGTACCCGATTGAAGGCGTACAGTTCCACCCTGAGTCTATCCTGTGCGAGGAGGGAAAACTCATCATAAAAAACTTCTTGGAGGGCTAACTGGGCATGATTAAGGAAAGCATACAAAAACTGGTTGAAGGAACCAACCTCACTTATAATGAGTCGCAAGGAACTATTAGAGAAATAATGGCTGGCGAAGCCACAAACGCGCAGATAGCAGCGTTCTTAACCGCGTTGAGAATGAAAGGCGAAACAGTTGAAGAAGTAACCGCTCTGGCAGAAGTAATGCGGGAACATTGCCGCCGAATCAGCCCCAGCATAATAGGTCGTCTGGTAGACACTTGTGGAACTGGAGGCGACCGAATAAAGACGTTTAACATCAGCACAGCCGCGGCTTTTGTAGTTGCGGGCTCTGGCGTAGCGATAGCTAAGCATGGGAACCGTTCAGTCACCAGCCGAAGCGGCAGCGCTGACGTGTTGGAGCGGCTTGGACTCAACCTCAATGTGGAACCCGAAGATGTAGCAGCAGCTATTGAGCAGGTAGGTATAGGCTTCATGTTCGCTCCAGCGTTCCACCCTGCCATGAAGTACGCTGTCGCGCCAAGGAACGAAATGGGCATAAGGACAATATTCAACCTTCTTGGTCCCCTTACTAATCCCGCGTCTGCGAACGCTCAACTGCTGGGCGTTTACGACATGAGACTGACTGCTCCGCTAGCTCAGACTTTGAGAAATCTCGGATGCGCAGAGGCTATGGTTGTCCACGGCTTGGATGGACTGGACGAAATCTCAACCGTTGGGAAAACCGTTATCTCACATTTGAAAGACGGCGAAGTCCGCACCGTGGAGACTGCTCCAGGAGACTTCGGCGTTAAACAAGCCCCAATTGAAGCTATAAGTGGAGCAACTCCTGAAGAAAACGCCGATGTGCTTTTCAAAATTCTAACAGGGCACTGCCCAGAGACTGACCCAAAAACGGAAATAGTGCTCGTCAACAGCGCCGCAGGAATCATTCTGGGCGGGAAAGCGGAAGACTTTAAGGGCGGCATGGAAGCAGCCCGCAAATCAATCGCCAGCGGCGCTGCCTACAAAAAACTCAAAAGGCTTATCAAGGCATCCAGCGGCGACTTGTCAAGGCTTGAGGAGTTGGAGCAGAAGTATGCCTGACTTTCTTGATGTACTAGCGCAGGATGCGAAAGCTACAGTTGCCAGCGGTTACTACAAGTCTCCAAAAAAGGCGCGCATCGTCTGTGCAAGTTTGAAAACGGCTATTACCGCGGCAATTGCTCAAAGTAAATCTGCGCCGATAATCACCGAGGTCAAGGCTGCTTCGCCGTCTGCAGGCACCATAAGAGAAAACTTGGATGTGGAAAAAATCGCGGAAGCCATGGCACGAGGCGGAGCGGTAGGCATCTCCGTGTTGACTGAGCCAAAACACTTCAACGGTTCTTTTGGCAACCTCTGCAAAGTGCGGGGAACCGTGAAGCTTCCTGTTCTCATGAAAGACATAGTCGTTAGTCCCTTGCAGCTAAGTGCCGCGTCTAGGGCTGGCGCCAATGCAGTGCTGCTCATTCAGGCGCTCTTCGACAGAGGATACTGCGAGCAAAGCACGGATGAGATGGTTGCGGATGCGCACGCAAGACATCTTGAAGTGCTGTTGGAAACGCACAACGAAAACGAGTTCCGCCGCGCCCTAAGCAGTAACGCGGATTTGGTGGGAATCAACAACCGCGACCTCGGCACGTTGAAAGTAGACCTGAACGTTACCCGACGAATCCTCATGAAAAACCCGCCCGAAGGCAAATTGGTAGTGAGCGAAAGCGGAATCCACACGGCTGCCGATGTGCGTTTTCTGCGCGGGTGCGGCGCCCACGCGTTTCTTGTTGGCTCAGCCGTCATGCTGTCCAGCAACGTGGAAGAGAAAGTCAGAGAGTTAGCGCATTCGTTATTGAATGAAAACCAGCCAAATGTAAAAGTAAAATCTCTGAGGAACTGAGAACATGAAAAAACTAAGCACCTATCCAGTAGACGGAAAATACGGGAAATACGGTGGACGCTTCGTCCCTGAAGTGCTCATGGCTGCGGTAAACGAGTTAGAAGCAGCCTACGAAGAAGCCAAAATGGATAAACGCTTCCAAGAGGAACTTGCGTATTACCTCAGCGAATACGCAGGAAGACCTACACCGCTCTACTTCGCGGAGAACCTGACCCACAAAGCAGGCGGCGCCAAGATTTACCTGAAACGCGAAGATTTAGCGCACGGCGGCGCCCACAAAATCAACAACACCATCGGGCAGGCTTTGCTGGCGAAGCGGATGGGAAAGAAACGCGTCATCGCTGAGACAGGAGCAGGACAGCACGGCGTAGCCACGGCTATGGCTTGTGCAGCGTTGGGCTTGAAGGCGGAAGTGTACATGGGCATAGAGGATATGAGGCGCCAACGACTCAACGTGTTCCGAATGAAACTCCTGAACGCTGAAGTGCACCCCGTGGAGACTGGCAGCAAAACGCTGAAAGACGCTATAAACGAGGCGTTCAGAGACTGGGTCACCAACCTTGAAAGCACATATTACTTAATAGGCTCAGTTGTGGGTCCGCATCCTTACCCCATGATTGTCCGCGACTTCCAAAGCGTCATCGGCACAGAATTGAAAGCAGATTTCCTGCACAAAGAGAAACGCCTTCCAGAAGCCCTGGTTGCCTGCGTGGGCGGCGGAAGCAACGCCATGGGCACATTCTACCCGTTCGAAGATGATGCTGAAGTGAAATTGTACGGTGTCGAAGCCGCAGGCGAAGGCATAGAAACGGGCAAACACGCGGCTTCGCTTGGTGCAGGTGCGGAAGGCGTCTTCCACGGCATGTTAACCTACGTGCTTCAAGACAGCAACGGGCAAATAGAGAACACACACAGCGTCTCAGCAGGCTTAGACTACCCAGGGGTAGGTCCTGAGCACTCATTCCTGAAAACGCTCAGAAGAGCAGAGTACGTTTCTGCCACAGACAAGGAAGCCGTAGACGCTTTCCTTGCGCTGTCCAGAGAAGAAGGCATTATTCCAGCTTTGGAGTCCGCGCATGCAGTGGCGTTTGCCATGAAACTGGCGAAGAAAATGAAGAAGGCGGAAGCAATAGTTGTGACTTTGTCGGGTCGAGGAGACAAAGATGTGGAAACAGTCGCTGATTACTTGGGGGTGAAGATATGAACGCGATAGCAAAGGTTTTTCAGAAGCTGAAAAAGCAGGGAAACGGAGCACTCATCGGCTACGTGACAGCTGGAGACCCAGAACCTCAGTTCACGCCGAAAATCGCTGAAGCCTTAATCAAAGGAGGCGTGGACATTCTGGAGCTTGGGCTTCCGTTTTCTGACCCGATTGCCGATGGACCCACGATTCAGGCGGCGAGTTTACGCGCATTGAATGCTGGAACTACTCCGAAGATGGTACTGGAAATGGCGAAAAAAATAAAAAGTAAGCACGATGTGCCCGTTGTCGTTATGACTTATTACAATCCTGTGTTCAGGATGGGACTCAGCGCTTTCTTCAGTTTGGCGAAGAGCTGCGGGGTTGACGGCGTCATAGTTCCCGACCTGCCTGTGGAAGAAGCAGATGACCTTCGAAAAGCTGCAGGCGCGTGTGGTGTGGACACGATTTTTCTTGCTGCGCCATCCACGTCGAATGAGCGGTTCAGCAGAATTGTCGCGTGTTCTTCAGGCTTCCTGTATCTTGTCTCGCACTTCGGCGTGACAGGTGCGAAGGCTGCAGTGGAAGATTCAACTATCAGTTTGGTCAAGAGGGTACTGCCTTTCACGATGGGTCGGGTTCCGTTGGCGGTTGGCTTCGGAATATCTAAGCCCGAGCACGCCAGACGCATAATCGACGCTGGCGCGGACGGCGTCATCGTTGGGTCTGCCTTCGTCAACATCGTCAGCCGAAACCTCCAAAACCGCGAACTGATGCTCTTGGAGCTTGAGGAGACGGCGCGAAAACTCAAAGAAGCCACCTTGCGCCCACGTAAGAGTAAAGTTTTATAGTGTACCAGAAGGATGGTATGTTTTGGCAGTGGGTCTTAGGCGGGGGGGTAGGGGTCCCTTGCACCGCAAA
>CAYGVV010000112.1:0-6166 GCA_964353395.1 uncultured Candidatus Bathyarchaeia archaeon
CGCCACTTCTCCGGCTCACCCATCCGCTGACACTGCTCTATAGTGGCTGAAACGTAGCCTAAGACGGCGTCAACCCAGACGTAGATGGTTTTGCCCTCTGCCCCTGGGAACGGAGCGGGGATTCCCCACTCGACATCTCGGGTGACGGCTCGGGGTTTCAAGCCCTCCTTGATCCAGTTGAGGCTGAAGTTTCTTGCGTTACTCGGAATCTGCTTGTTCTCTTGAAGAAACTGAGTGAGGGGTTCAGCGAACTTGGACAGGTCAATGTACCAGTGCCTAGTGGTCTTCAAGGTCGGTGTGTTTCCGCAGATTACGCAGTGCGGCTCCATCAAGGTGCCTTCTAAGAGTCTACCGCACCTATCACATTGGTCTCCTCGGGCGCACTCGTACCCGCAGTAGGGGCATTTGCCTTCCACGAACCTGTCAGGCAAAAACCGCTGGTCACGCTCGCAGTAAAACATCTGCGTCTCCTGACTGAAGATGTAGCCGTTCTTGTAGATTTTCATCAAATGCTGTTGGACGAATTCCTTGTGCACAGGGCTCTCAGTGCTTGTGTAATTGTCAAAAGACGCATCCCACTTCCTGAAGAGGTCAGCCACTCGAGCGTGGTTCCTGTCCGTGAGCGCTTTAGGAGTTATTTTTTCTTTAATAGCCTCCACTTCTATGGGCGTGCCATGCGTGTCCGAACCGCTTACCATGAGCACATCGTCACCCTGCAGCCTATAATATCGCGCTTCAACATCCGCAGAAAGGACTGAGCCAACCAGGTTGCCCAGGTGAGGCGTTACGTTAATGTAGGGCCACGCTGAGGTGACTAAAACTTTTCCGAACTTAACACACCCTCCAAATGCATAGATTAGTTAGTGCACATTCTTCCGTATGGTTCTTCAGGCAATATATACGTTAGCATCCTCAATCGTCAGACAGAATCCGAAGTTTTGCTGTGGAGAAGAATGTGTTGGTTTTCTTACACACAAATTTACAAATTGCACAACAATGAAGAATCTCTAAGATGACTGAGTCTCAGCAATTCGTTTTCAGCACAAACCTGAAAAACTAAACAAAAAGCCGCGACAGCAAACAAAGAAAATGAGGGAGCATAACTGAAAATTGCGACTAATGATCAAAGGAAAAATTAATCCATGAAAAAAGGATCAGAAAAATGCTTGAGAGCTTAAAAGACGTAATCTTCTTCAGCATCCCCCTTGTGTCTTCTATAGGGCTCTCATCACTTTTGACATTCTGGTTTTACCAGGACAGAAACAAACGTAAACTGCTATTTTCCATTGGCATTTTCGTCAGCGCATTCGGGTATTTCAACGTATTAGTGAAAACCCTTGGGGGCACACCAGTCTTTGCATCTGCTGACTGGCTGTTTGTGCCTATATCATTCGCCGTCACGATAGCGGCTCTGTCTAATCTGTTCAAAGTGAAAAACTTCGAAACACCTCTCCGAATTTTCTTGTTTGTAACAGTTGCATCAATAGCCGTGTTCTTCACCCAACTTCCTCTTGAAAGTTTGCACTTGGCGCTCATGACCAGTTTTCTAAGTGTCGCCATTCCCACTTTGATTTACTTGTATATCAAAAATGGTGACGTTTCAAACGTGATTTTCCTATTTGCCACGTTATGCTTCATATTTCAAAGCATCACAATTAATGCGGGTTCACCACTGGAGATACCCGTTCTTCTCTCCCTTTTCAGCATGGTGTTTACCGGCCTGATGTTCGCAGTTCCCACCAACGGAAACTTATTCAGCATGGCTGCCTACTTGACGCTGGAGAAAAAATTGGATGTAGCTAACAAAGACCTTCAGATGGCGCAGATGAAACTGTTGAAGGCCGAAAGGTTAGCTGCAATCGGGGAACTGGCAGGCATGATTGGACACGACCTAAGAAATCCGATGCAGGGCATTGCTGGCGCAGCATACTATTTGAAGGCTCGGAGCAACTCGAAGTTGGATGATAAAGGACGCGCAATGGTGGAAACCATCGAAACATGCATTGAACGTTCCAACAAGATAATCAATGACTTGCTTGAATACTCCAAGGAGATACGTTTGGACGTTGAAGGGACAAATTCAAAATCGATTGTGGAAAGCACATTGCGCCAAATTCAGGTCCCAAGCAACATCAAAATAGATGATCAAACTCGTGACGAGCCGAGCCTCAGAATTGACAAGGGAAAAATTGAGAGAGTATTCGTCAACATAGTCCGGAACGCTTTTGACTCCATGCCAGAAGGGGGAAAGCTAACCATAAAAAGTGAAAATACAAATGACATTGTTGCCTTCAACTTCCGCGACACAGGCACGGGCATGACAGATGAAGTTATGAGCAAATTGTGGACGCCGTTGTTCACCACCAAAGCGAAGGGTATGGGCTTCGGCTTAGCCATCAGCAAACGAATCGTGGAAGCCCACGGCGGAGAAATCAAAGCAGAAACCGAACTGGGCAAAGGTTCAGTTTTCACAATAATCTTTCCACTTGAGCCTAAACCCGCGTTAATGGAGCAGAGCATTTTCTTAAACACACCTGAGCTCATAGAGAAGACAAACACCATGACCAAGGCATCGAAGCCACATTATGGCTAATGCGTATTTTCTATGTCTGTGCAGAAGTTTGTTTCTCCAAGTGCACAGCGCTTCTTCATATGTTTGAAAGTGAGCTGATATAGGTGCTGGAAGTGCTCGCCGTAAGTTTTATTTGCGTCATTCGTGTACTACCACTGTTTCTGAAAGGTAATTGAAGATTCTCTGTCTTCTCCGCGGGAAGAGAATCCAACCTAAGAGGACGTCCAGCGGAAGCAGAAAGGCTTTTCCAACACTCTCTACAGCGGCATTGCCCATATTTATGCGGCTTCCATCTAAGCGCGTTATCTTCAAGTGTATGATCATTTTCCCGATTGACTGCCCGTAAGCGCCGTCCATGAACATCCAATACAGGAAATAAAATAGCCCGCCTAAGTTAAAGTTGAAGAACGGCAACCAACCAGGCCAAGTGGACCACCAGGTAAAGGACTGAGTTACAAACCATGTAAAAAAGCCTAGAAAACCTACTATAATACCGATGATAATGACGTCTATGAGCCATGCGACGAAGCGTTCACCCCAAAACGCCAACCTCAAGTCAGCTGGTCGAGGGTATGCTGCTGGCGCCTCTTCAGCCAACACGGCGGTTCCGCATCTGGGACAGAACTTCGCTTCAACTGGAAGGTCGTTTCCGCATTTCTTGCATTGCGCCATTCGTTAGTTTCCCCACATGCACTTTATCGTGTTCTTGTATATCTTCTTTTTTCGTTATCCACCATCCTAAATGTTTAAGACAAACTTCTCCTGTCATTAAACAGTAAAAGGTGACATTTTTGGGAGAGGAAAAGAAGTTTACCCTTGCAGAACTCGCAAAGTACGACGGAAGAAACGGCAACCCAGCATATATAGCATACAAGGGAAAAGTCTACGATGTTTCGGACAGCAGTTTCTGGATGGACGGAGACCACTTGGGAGCGCACCAAGCGGGGAAAGACCTCACCGAAGAAATGAACTCAGCACCTCACGGTCCAGAAAACCTAGACAGAATGAAGACCATAGGCAAATTAGTCCAGTAAGCTCAGAAAATCACTTGCAGCACGCTGTCCACTCTTCGCAGACCGTTGACAGCCGCGCTGGCGTCTTCTGCGCTTAGTTTTCCTTTTTTCGCTAACCCATGAAACGTGACAACTGCGCCGTAGAGCGCGTCGAATGCGGCTTTAACATCCAAGTCCTCGTTCATGTGCCTATCAAAGCTGGAAACAATGCTGTCAGCGAGGTTTTTTGCTTTCGGGCTTGGATCGGATGATTGCGCCGTTTGCATGTCTTGAACCATGCTTTCGACCTGGTTCAGCTTCTGACTTGTTTCAGCCAGTTTCTTGAACGTGAAGTTGCGCTTTGTCCTGTAGTGCCCATAAATCATGAAGACGCGCATGTGGTCGCGGCGATAGTCTTTCGCGAATAGGTCTTCGGGGTAGCACACGTTGCCTATGCTTTTGGGCATCTTTCTTCCGTCAGCATAGAGGTGCGCGCCGTGTAGCTCCTAGTACAGTGAAGCTACAATTTCAGTCATTGTTCCTTGAATGTTTGGTACTTCTCTTTGCATTTGAGAAATAAGTCGTTGAAGATCCGCGCTATCTCTCGCTCTTACTGCGCATATTACATCGTAGGGTCCGAAGACAGTATCAGCCGACAAAACTTGCGGAATTGCTTGGAGCGCTTGTTGCACTTTTTCGAGATTTCTAGGCTGTGTATTCAGGAAAAGGAACGCAAACGGTTCCTCAGTGAATGATTTGCCTTCTGAAATGACTATCAGAGTCTGGGTTTTGTCAATCATTGGCTCTTCAGCAGTTATCATCCTAATGGGATTGAACCACTTATTGATGAATTCGTCGAGATTCTTCAATTCGCTGAACTGGACGAGGATTTCAATCGGACCAAAGAGCAGGAAGACTTCTCTCTTAGAGAGATGCATTTTTATCAGCTCATCCAAGACTCTGTTATAGGCTCCTACTCTGCAAGACAACGCCATATAGGCTTTCATTATTAATCAGGAATTAGGGGTTTTGTCTCGTTCATAAGTTTATCGCTTTCCTAGATAGAACAACTGAGCGAGAGAGCGGGAAAATTAACGTTATAAGGCGCGTCTGGTTCATAGAATTCTGGAGATTGCAGGTTGTCAGAAAAAGCTTTGAACGCCGCCGACCACAAATGCAGAGCAATAATCCACCACGCGGCAGGAGTCCCATTAGTATTCTTGCACGGTTTCTCATACACGAGCAGCGTGTGGCAACGCATCAGCATAACCGAACTGCTGACCGAAAAACGCGTGCCTTTCTTGGCGTTAGACATGCCTTACGGGCTGAAAAGCGAGTGCCAACCCAAAACACATGATGCAGAAGTAAACGTTGCCGTGGCGAGAGATGCGCTCCAGAAAGTTTTCGGTTCAGCAGTGCCTGTTCTTGTCGGAGCCAGCTTAGGCGGACACGTGGCGTTGAAGTATGCTGCGCGTTTTCCAGTCAAGGGCTTGTTGCTGGTTGCGCCTTCGGGGGCACTTGAAGAAACGCTTGTCCAGTCTTACGGCAACTTCAGTTTTCCCGTCCGAATAATCTGGGGCTCCGAGGACAACATAATATCGGGCGAGGAAATGCGAACGTTAGCGGATAAATTGCCGAATGCGAAGCTCGTCACTTACGAGGGCACAGGGCATTCAGCTTACATTATGCAGCCCGACAGGTTCAAACGCGACCTACTTGAACTCTACGCTAATTCTGAACAAGGCTAACTGCGCTTCAGCGTGCTATGGTTTCGCCGTGATGACGTAGTGGTAGCGTCCCGCTTCTTTTACGCTTTTCAACGTGAAGCCCGCTTGCTTGATGAGGTCCGTGGCTTTCGCCTCGCTGAAACGGATGGGGAACGGTGGACCGAACGGCATTAGCTTCTTCTTCCAATCCAAATCAACAAGCGTTCCAGTTGATTTGAGCATCTTCTTCGCGTTCAGCAGCACTTGCGCGGGGTCTTTAAAGTCGTGCAACACCATGCTGTAGAAAACGATGTCAGCACACTGGCTGCAAAAAACGGTTTCTTCCGCCTCTCCCACATCTGCATGCACGTTCTTCAAGCCTTGCTCTGAGGTTTTGCGCTTCAACTTTTCAATGGCTGAAGCGCCCACATCTACCGCGTAGACCTTTCCCGTTTCGCCCACTGCCTGAGCGGCAAGAAGGGTGAAGAAGCCGTCTCCGCAGCCTACGTCCATGAAAACCATGCCTGAGCGCAAGCCCACGCTTTCGAGTACAGCTTCTGGATTGTACCATTTTCTCCTTACGGTTTCCTCGAGGAAGAAGCCGCCGTGACAGCTCATGCAGCAAACCCGACTAGAAACCTTGCGGGATTACGGTATAAAACGTTTCTGAAACTTGATTTCTCAAAATGAAAAAGAAGGATTATAAAATGGAAAGGTTCATGGAAGACTTCGCAATGATAGGAAAGCGTTTGTGACAGTGGCTTCACCATTTCTGAGCGTATCGCCAGCCACCATCGAAAGTGCCAGCCAAACACTTGACGCATTTGCCATATTCCATTGTGGAAACGCCGAGCACTGTGTCGTTTACCCATGCGATGTTGAAAACTGTGTTTGCG
>CAYGVV010000113.1:0-6097 GCA_964353395.1 uncultured Candidatus Bathyarchaeia archaeon
GGAGATATATAAGACTATTGTGAGCACCAGCCTCCTAAGTTGGGGGTCGAGGGTTCAAATCCCACCCCGCCCGCCACCAAATTCTGACCATTCAAGTTTTTTGCCCTATGAGGAAATCGACTCCACGGTAGACGTGTCACCTCTCATGATGGGGCGACCATCACTGTATGAACACTTAATCCCATACTTTCTAACGCAGTCCAGACAGAGAACAGGGTCACACAATGTTGTACTCAAGTATTTTTCGCCTCCATCTGGAGCAATGGCGACCAGCACGCCTTTTTCAATTTCCTTAGCTTTCTCTGCGGCAACATGGAAAATTGCACCAGAACTGGGACCCACAAAAATCCCCTCCTGCAAAGCAAGAAGCCTCGAAGCCTCCTCAGCATCCTTAGGATTCACGTAGCAAATTTCATCAACCAACTCAGGCTTCCAAATGGCTGGGACATACTGGGTCTTTAAATCTTTCAAGCCCTGAATCGCCGTTCCAGGCTCAGGCTGAACCCCGATTACCTTCACGGCTGGATTGTATTCTTTAAGCCGTTTCGAAATGCCCATCAACGTTCCAGTGGTTCCAATTCCAGCTATGAAATGGGTAACTCGCCCACCAGTATCGCGCCATATTTCCTCACCGGTCGTTTCATAATGAGCCAAGACATTTGCCTCGTTTGCAAACTGGTTGGGCATAAAATACTTGTCAGGATTTCGATTGACAATCTTATGCGCCAAATCTTCTGCACCGTTCATGCCCTTAGATCCATCACTTAACAAGATTTTGGCTCCCAACGAAATTAACATTTGACGCCTTTCCAATGTCATGGTTTCAGGCATTACTAAAACTAAATCGTACCCCTTGGCGCGGCAGACTAGAGCCAATCCGATGCCTGTGTTTCCACTGGTAGGTTCAATAACTGTTTTGCCACTTGTCAATTGCCCTGATTTTTCAGCTTGCATTATCATGTACTTGGCGATTCTGTCTTTCACTGATCCGCCTGGATTGCATTTCTCCAGTTTAACGTACATCTCAACGTTAGGATTAGGATTCAAACGTTTTATCTCAACCATAGGAGTGTTGCCGATAAGGTCAAGGACATTTTTTGCGTTCATTAATCTGCACCGCGAAAAGCAGATAGCTAATTACAACAGCAATATAAATTTCTACCGAAACTGCCATGGAACACAAAATTCCTAAGTTGGGGATTGAGATGTCAAATCCCTCCCCGCCGCCACATATGAACTCGGACGGCGAAGAGATTTTTAAAGTTGCTTTTCGTTTTCGGAAGAGCGGAGCAAAATGCACTCGCAAAGTGCCAACGTATTACAACCGTAATACAGATGAGAAGGCTTTTATCAGTACGCCTTGCTTTCTGGAACTAAAACTGATGCGAAATGAGAAAATGAGCAATCTAACAACAGATCAAAATGAACGCGAAGGCAAAAGTTTTCTGGAGAAACTGAAAGCGCAAGTTAGCAATCGAAGGCTGATCGGCGCCAAAGGAGTTTCTATCATCGCAATATCAGCAGCCCTTTATGCTGTATTCTTCTTTTTATCAAAATTAATAGCGTTACCAAACTTCGTCCTCCTTTACCTCCCAATAATCTTGCTCGGAGTCTTCCCCCTCTGGTTCGGAGTGAACGGGTTAGTCGGAAGCATGATAGGAGCCTTCATAGGCGGCGTTTTCGTGGAGGGCTTAGGCTTTTACTGTTGGGTGGAGTCGGTCACCACATTCATCATATACGCCCTAAACTGGCTCCTCATCACCCAAAAAGCCACGGAGGTTAAGAAAAACAGAAACCTCTTCGTTCTTCTAGGCGTCTACGCTGGAACCCTTTTCGTGGGCACAAGTTACGTTCTTTGGCAACTAACAATTCTGGAGGTGTTACCAGCGGGCGTAGCTGAAGTCGTTCTTTTACCCACAGTTGGTCTCAACTTAGTCATCGAATCAATCATCTGCCCAGTTCTAATTAGAACGTTATCGCCGAAACTGAGAAGCACGGGAACCTATGCGGGCACCTTCCAAGAATGGCGAAGCCGCAAAACTAAAGCCTAAGGATACGAAGGGCACACTCCATTCACTCTCCAAATCCCATACAGCTGGTAGCTTCCGACTTATCCCTGACTTCGGTTTCGCGGAACAAATGTGACAACAACTAAAATGGCAACTATTGGCGAGAATGTGAAAGCTGTAAAGATGTAGATTGGGTTTATCGTTGTTGACAACGGTGATTGTACGGCTGTTGGCGAAGGGCAGCTGATGGTGAAGGAATGAACAGTGGAATAGGCATTGAATTCAGCCCAATATTGATCTGCGTCTTGCCAAACGTAGTAATGACTGAAAAACTGGAAAGTGTGCTTGCCTGGAGCCGTTATAGCTGGAATTGCCACTTCCCATGTGTACCAGTCACGAGCGCCACTATCGTCAGAAACCATTTCGTTTTGTATGCCTTGATATGCCATAGGAATAAGTGGTCCTCCATCAATGCTAACTGAAACAGTCGTATTGGTGTTAACTGCCGTAGTTTGATGCAAGAAATGGTCGATGAACTCATACGTTCCTCCGTCATCTGGATAGTAATTTGCCATCGCAATTGATCCTCCGCTTGCAAAGACCAGATTAGTTGATATTACAAGCAAAGTCAGGAAAATCGAGACTACAATAATCACGACAATCATGGATTCTTTCAGGTTTCCTTTGAGCATTCTTCTCAGTTCCTCTTTCGGATTCTCCTCGCTAAGCAGCCCAGATGCAGCCATGATGAAACTAGCTTTCCCCAAGGCGGCAGTTGGTGGGCTGTATCCAAACCCTGCATTGCATATATTGCGAAACAAGACTTAAACCAGATTTCCAAGACTGAAATATGTCAAAAACCAAGTGCTCACCACTACCTTGCGAATGGATGACTTAGGGGTTCGGCAATAATAATTCTTAAATAAACCCTTTGGCTTTCACACTAATCAAGCTTATACGAACAGAACAGGAAAGTGACTTATTATGACAAATAAACACCTTACCACAAACCAAGGCGTTCCAGTCTCCGACAATCAGAATTCTCTCACCGTGGGTCAACGCGGACCAGTGCTCTTGCAAGATGTACACTTGATCGAAAAACTCGCACATTTTGACCGCGAGCGCATCCCCGAGCGCGTGGTACACGCCAAAGGCGCAGGAGCACATGGATACTTCGAAGTCTACAAGAGCATGGCAAAGTACACCTGTGCAAAATTCCTGCAAGACCCAAAGAAGAAGACACCAGTCTTTGTCCGTTTCTCAACCGTAGTCCCATTCAGAGGATCTGCAGACACTGTTCGAGACCCAAGAGGTTTTGCAGTAAAGTTCTATACCGAAGATGGAAACTACGATTTAGTTGGCAATAATCTGCCGGTTTTCTTTATCCGTGACGCCATTAAATTTCCAGACATGGTTCATTCCTTCAAGCCTGCACCTGACACGAACATCGCGAACGACAACCGTTTCTGGGATTTTATATCCTTGACTCCAGAATCAACTCACATGATTACCTGGCTCTTTTCTGATCGAGGAACCGTTAAGAGCTACAGAAAAATGGAGGGATTTGGGGTAAACACCTACAAGTGGGTAAACCTAGAAGGCAAAACCGTCTACGTCAAGTACCATTGGAAACCCAAAGCAGGAGTAGAGACGATTGACCGCCACGAAGCCACACGCCTCGCAGGGGAAGACCCAGACATCGCCACCCGGGATCTATATGACATCATTGCCTCGGATAAAACTGTGGAATTTGAATTATATGTTCAAATTATGCAGCTTGCCGATGAGTTAAGACAGAACTTCGACCCCCTTGATGCCACAAAAACATGGCCAGAAGAAAAGTTCCCGCTGATGCCAGTCGGCAAGATGGTACTTAACCGTAACCCAGAAAACTACTTTGCCGAAGTGGAACAGGCTGCCTTCTGTCCAGCATCAATCGTTCCAGGAATCGACTTCTCCGCTGACAAGCTCTTGCAAGGCAGAATCTTCTCCTACGCAGACACCCAGCGACACCGACTCGGCCCCAATTACCTGCAGCTGCCAATTAATCGACCTCAAGTGCCTGTTAACAACAACCAACGCGACGGGTCAATGCAGTACGGATCCTATGGTGGTGGAACAGTCAACTACGAGCCCAATCCTATAGCGAGCGGAATGCCAAGCGAAGCACCTGCAACTGCTAAGGCTCAAGAAAACTTGGAAGGTAACATGGTACGCCAAAAAATCAGGTTGACTAACGACTTCACGCAAGCAGGCGAACGCTATCGCTCACTTAATCATGTCGAACAAGAACACTTAGTGGATAACATAGTTGATTCTCTTAGCAAGGCTGAGAAGTCGATTCAACAGCGAATGGTCACAAATCTTGCAAAAGCCGACCTCGAGTTTGGCGAACGTGTAGCAAAGGGATTGAGACTCTAACCCAGCAAGAACCATCATTCTCCTCTCTTTTTTCGTCTCTAATGGCTTATTGTGCCAAAGATTTTACCGCTTGTTGCGGAATTCAAATCCCACCACGCCCGCCATCAAGAATGCACGCTAACAAACGTTCGAGATCAAACAGTCGATTATCCCAATGACACATCAATTCCCGGTTTCAACTGCAACTTTTTTCCTACCCCAGAGGTAGCTCCACCCCAATTTGCCTTTAATCTCGTAGTCGCTGAAGGAAGTCTTCAGCATCATCTCTTCAAGCTCTTTAACCGTATAGCTAGCAAGCAAGGAGCCCATTGGCTCATTCATTCTTCTTATTACACCTGCGCCAATAATCCTGAGTGCTACATTCTGAGCAAACCACACAAGCCAAAAGAATAGACGCCGTGCATCCCTTCTGAGGTCAAGTATCAGCAGTTGACCACCAGGTCTGAGAACGCGATAAATCTCGTTGAATGCAAGTTGAGGATTATCCCAATGGTGAAGAGACAGAGTGCTCACTATAAAGTCTTGGGTGCCTTCCTCGAAGGGTAAGTGCTCAACAGAGCCTTGCCTGAATTCGACCCTTCGTCCCAACCTCATCATGCCAAAGTTACCCCGCGCTTTTTCAACCATCTCTTTGGAGATGTCTATACCTATCAACCTGTTCCTTGGAAACTCTTTGGCTATGACCTGCAACAGATATCCAGGACCACACCCGATATTCGTGATTGTTCCTTCAACGCTATGTCTATTCAGTTCCTTAACAAAACCGCGCCTGAGAAGCCCAAACTGCGGCATCCTACTAATGCGATCATACATCTCTGCTGCTTGTGGATCTTCAATCCCTTCCAGGCTAACCCTCCTGGGGGTCTTCAGCCTAAAAGAGCCGATGATTATGACCAAAATCAGAGCCGAACAAAGAGCCAAAGCTAATATTTCGGTCGGATCCATGTTTTAATCAGATTTTGACAAGACCTATTTAACTTTTTCAGCGAATAATTCGCAAGCCAGTTACAAGCGCGAAAGATTTTTGAAAACTAAAAATAATCCCTTAAAACTCAGTTTTGAGCCAAGCCACACGCGACATAGTGGTTCGGTTCAACTTGTACTAAGTCGGGATCTTTGCCTGCGCAAGCTTCTTCAGCGTACTGACATCTTGTACGAAAACGGCAACCTGAAGGAATGTTAATAGCAGAAGGAACATCGCCTATCAGCTCGGTTGCTTTCCGCTTTCGTTCTGGATCTGGAACAGGAATTGCCGCCAGCAACGCCTTCGTGTAAGGATGCAGGGGATTCGAGAAAATAGTCTCCTTGTCGCCTAATTCCACAATCCGTCCAAGGTACATGACGGCGATTCGGTCTGAAATGTACTTGGCTATAGCGAGATCGTGTGTTATGAAAAGGTATGTGAGCCCAAAATCCTTTCGGAGATCCAGCATCAAATCAATTATCGCCGTTCTAAGTGAAACGTCAATCATTGAAACTGGCTCATCCGCCACGATGAACATGGGTTGCATCACAAGTGACCTTGCCATGGCGGCACGTTGCCTCTGGCCACCACTCATCTGATGCGGGTACAAATCCACGAATTTCTCTGCGGGACATAAGCCCACGCGCTCCAGAATCGCTAAGACCCTTTTTCGCGTCTCTTCGTGTTGTGTTAACTTGTGAAT